>JBFHXM010000001.1:0-31139 GCA_041598975.1 Candidatus Woesearchaeota archaeon
ATTTTTTTTGAGTCAAAAGATTTTTAATAATGTTGTTACAATTATATATTAATGACAAATAAATCGGTTCAAGTTTTTAGAAGCAGATATGATAATTTTTTTGGAAAAGGAACTTTTGATAAGTTAATTGAGATTAGAAAAAAAATATCTAAAGATGTTTATATTAGAGTTAATTTGTCTAAAACTAGTGTAAGTGATGTTGAAGATTTTCTGAAGAAGAACAGAGTTAGATTTTCGAGAACATTTATTCCCAATTGCTTGAGAATTGAGAAGAGTTTTTTTAATCTTAGTTCTTCTTTGCCTCATTTGAATTCTGAAATTTATTTTCAAGATTTAGCTTCACAAGTGCCTGTTAATTTGATAGATTTCAATAAGTTAAAAAGCAAGGGCAAGAGAATTAGAATTTTGGATATGGCAGCATCTCCTGGGAGTAAAACAACCCAAGTTTTGGATTTCCTGAATTTTTATGAAATTGATTATGAAGTTGTTGCTCTTGAACCGAATAAAATTAGGTTAAATCGGCTTGTAAATAATATTCAAAAGTTTGGTTTTGAAGGTACCCGAATTTTTAATGTGGATGGAAGAAACTTTTCTAGTGATGAGAAGTTTGATGTTGTGCTTCTTGATGCTCCTTGCAGCGGGAACTTGATTGATGATAAAAGCTGGCTTGATAAAAGAGATGTTTTGGGTATTGAGAAACAGGCGAAGTTGCAAAAGGAGTTGCTTAAAAATGCTTCAAGGCTTGTTTGTGATGATGGTGTTTTGATTTATTCCACTTGTTCGCTTGAAGTTGAAGAGAATGAAAAAAATGTTGATTGGGTAGTTAAAAATTTGAATTTGAAAGTTTCAAAAGTTGATTTTAAATTCCCATTTGAAGTTAGTTCTTTTAGTTTTTTTAAAGATAAAAATTTGGTTGGAAATGATTTGAGAAATAGTGTTCGACTTATGCCTTATGTTTCTAACACACAAGGGTTTTTTGTTTGTGTTTTTGAGAAGAAGCGATTATAGATAGATTATAGACATAATTATGTTCCATATGCTTCTTTGTTGTAAAGATAGTGTATTTCTGTCTCTCTTTTTTCGGGATGAAGTGATGTTATTGGATGTACACGTTTTCTTAGGTAATCGAATACTCTATTTAGAGGTTGCCGAGTGAATCCTATTTTCTGATATGGCAGAACATGCTCTGTCCCTTTTGTTACATCCTTTATTGAAATTTGTGGCTCGCCTTGCTCTTGAAGTATTTTGTTTATGATTCTGAGTGTTTGTATCATTTCCTGTTCGAGAGTATAACTTCTCTCTTCCATCTCTTCGTTGATAATTTCTTTTAGGAAGTATCTTGCTGAGGAGTGAATTTTTGAACTTCTATCACTTTCCTGTTCTGGATTGAGTAAGTATACTAATGGGTTTTTTGAGAGTGCAACAAGGTTTATTATTTCGTCTCTTGGAACTAATGCGAATTGCGGGTCTTCAAGCATTATTTCGAGTTGTTGTTTTGTTATTCCGCATGCTTCCCTGTACTTTTTGTTTTCAGTTATTTTTTTTAGCCACATGTGATTTGCATATTTGGCGATTAGTTCATCAAAGCTTTCATGGACGTATAATGCTGTTGCTTTTGAAAGCGTATCTATTAAATCTGTCATGTTTGCTCCAACAATCAGATTTTTATGGTAGAGTCCTCTGTTTTTTATCCTTTTTAATGGATCCCATCCTATGAATGCTGCGTTCATGCATGCAATGTCATCAGATACTCCTGGTCCTCTTACATATCTCATAAATTCTTGGAATAGGTTACCTAGTTTTTGATATTCTAATGCTTGGTCCAGAACATCTTCCCATCTTTCTACATGAGTTAAGTCAATAAGTTTTTTTTCTTGTATTAAGCCTATATTTTTGAATACTTGGATTCTTTCTTTTGGAGTTAAGTAATTTAAAATCATTAAATTATAATTTCCCGAAGTTAGTTCAGTTATTCCTATGTTAAGTTTTTCTAGCATTTCTTTATCTATCAGATGTCTTTCCCCTCCACCAATTTCTATACCAAATCTTTTTTCTGCCTCGGTTCTGATTATTGGGTAATTGTCAAAGTACCCTCCAAAAAATATTCCTTTTAAAAATGGAAGTGGAATTATGTCTCTGTACATTGGAACCCCAAAAAGTGGCATTCTTTTATGTTTCATTTCAAGAAGAGGATTGCCCTTTGAGAGTGCTTTGTCTACTAGTCTTCCTATTTGGTTTATGAAATGTTGAGATTCTTCATAAAAGTTTTCCGGATGTTCTGATGCATGTTTAATTACTTCATCAAGAGTTGTATTTTTTTTTTTGTTGTCTCTAAATGTGCAGTGTCCTGCTTGTGCATGCCCTACAATTGCTCTTATGAGTAGATTTTCATTTAAGTCTGTTTCTATGGTTCTTATTTTTACTGGTGAATTAAAATCTCTTTTTATTTCAAATGGTGTTGCTACTTGTTTTTTCCATATTGCTTGATTAAGTGATGTTTGAAATGGCTTGTTTAGAATTTTTGTTAGAGTTCTTGTTGCTTCTTCTACATCTGAGATTGGTATAACTTTCATAATTAATCCATTTCAAATTAAGTATATAAATCTTGCGTGTCTGTTTTTTGGGAATCAGCTTTGTTTCCCACTTAGTTGTCCGCATGCTCCGTCAATGTTGTCGCCCAAACTTTTTCTTATGGAACATTCGATATTGTTGTTGTCAAGAATTTGCTTGAATGTTTTGACAGTTTTTTCATCAGGTTTTTCAAAGTCTGCAAATTCATGAGGATTGTAGATAAGCAGATTTACATGTGCGAGTTTCTTTTGGAGAAGTTTTGCGAGTTCTTCTGCATGCTCTGGTTTGTCGTTGATGTTTTTGATTAAAACATATTCGAAGCTTACCCTTTTGTTTGTTTTTTTTGAAAATTCGTCCGTTGCTTTTATCAGTTTTTCTATTGGATATGTTTGATTGATTGGCATTAGTTCGTTTCTTATTTTGTTATTTGGTGCATGAAGTGAAATTGCAAGTCTTATTTGGATTCCGAGTTTTGCAAATTCTTTTATTCTTGGAATTATTCCGCATGTTGAAATTGTTATGTGCCTGGCTCCTATGTTGAAGTAGTCTTGGTTGTTTAGTATTTTTATGCTTTCAATTACATTTTCGTAGTTTAGGAAAGGTTCTCCCATTCCCATGTATACTATATTTGTAATTGTTTCGTTGGTTTTTTGTTTTAGGTATTTTGAGGCATGGGTTGCTTGCTCGATTATTTCTTGTGTTGTCAGGTTCCTTCTGAATTTGTTTGCTCCTGTTGCACAGAATTTGCAACCCATTGCACAGAAGATTTGCGAGGATACGCAGAGTGTTCTTCTTTTTTCGTGGATTAGCAGAACAGATTCTATGTAGTTTTTGTCTTCTGTTTCGAAGAGGAATTTTATTGTGTCTGGGTTTTCTTGTGTTTGGATTAGTTTTAGTTGGTTTAGTTTTATGTCAGATTTAAGTTTTTCTCTTAGGTCTTTTGAGTATGTAGTTATTTCGTCAAAGGATGTTATGAATTGTGTGAAGTATGCTTTTTCAAATTGTGTGTATCTGAATTTGGGGATTTTGTTTTTTTCAAAATAGGTTTTTACTTTGTTTAGGATTTGCATTTTTTTAGTTTTATTTTTTGTTTTTAGTTTGTTTTCTTGGTTTGTTTATGATTTCTAATTTTCCTGTTTGTGTGTCAAATTCAAAAACTTTGAATGTTTGTCCGACATTAATTACTTTTGTTTTGTTTATTATTTCTTCTAGGCCGGAAGTTTCGTGTATGTGTCCTACTAATGCAATGTCTGGATGGAAATGTTCAAGAAATTCTTTCACTGCATCGCTTCCACCTATGAATGGGAAGAAGGGACTAGCATCACCAATTTTTGTACCTGCGGGTGGCAGATGGCTAAGAAGTATTTTGTTTTTTACATCTTTTATTGCATGAAAGTTTGCAATTAAGTTTTCGAATATTTTTTCTTCTGGGATTCCATATGGTCCGATGTTAATGTAGTTTGTTCCAAATATTGCAAGGTCGTCATGAAGTAGAATTGGCCTGTTTCCAATTAGGTCTATGTTGTAGTGTTTTTTTAGTATTTCTATTTTCTTTTTTGTTTCGTGATTTCCTGGAACCATGAATATTCTTTTGTTTTTGAACATTTCAAGAAGGTCTGCAAAGTCGTTGTTTTTTTCTGAGATGTCTCCGCCTAGAAACACGAAATCTATTTCCTCAAGAGGCGCGTTTTTCTTAATGTATTCCAGGATTTTTTTTTTTGAATGCAGATCAGCTGTTGCAAGAAATCTTATTTTAGTCATCTTGTCAAAATTTTTATTTTATTTATTTTTTGTTTTTGTTTTGTGTTTTTAAGTTTCGATTGGGAACCTGAGTATGCCGCCAATTCCAGTGAGTCCTTTGAATTGAACCCCTTCTGGAGTTTTGTCTGTTACAAGTATTAGTTCGGTTTTGCTGGCTTCTGCGAGTGTGCTTAGTTCTTCAAGTTGCTCGTCTGATACGATGTCATCGATGATTATAAGTTTTCCAACAGCAGACATTTCGAGTGCTGATTTTGTTCTTTCATATCCGTATGTTACAAAATTTGTTTTTTTTGCAAGTGTTTCAAAAAATTCCTGAAGATTTCTTTTTTCTGTCATGATTTCGTCTTCTGAAAGCAGGTCTTGGGATTTTTCTACAAGTTCGTATAATCCTGTTTCGTTTGTGTATGTTATATCTTTTATTCCAAGAACTTTTTGTTTAATTTGTTCGTTCATGTATGATCCGTCTGCGAAATTGTTTTTTGTTGTTCCGGGTCCTCCGATTATGATTCCTTTTAGCTCTTTCATGTATGTGAATTCTTTGATTAGTACGTCCGCCACTCTTTTGTAGAATTCTACTGCTGCTCCTGCCCTGATTCTCTCAAACCTTTGGGCTGACTGTCCTCCCGTTTTGAATTTTCCGGGGACGGTTGAAGTCATATTTCTTATCACTTTGATTGATGAGCCGATTAAAAGTCCAACAGTTGCTTCACTTTTGTCTATTGCTACAAGACCGTACGTTGTTTCGTTAGCGTCCATTTCTTCGAGTGCGTCGAGAATGAATCTTTGGTCGCATCGGTAGATTTTCTGGTTTAGTGGGTCAGGAGGTTCTATCCAGAATACTTGCACATTATCTACGTTGTCTTTTTCAGATACGTTTCCGGAAAATATTGCAAGTCCGTTTTCTGGTGTTTTTTCAAATGTTCTTAGTGTTCTTATCATTCTTTCAAGAGCGTTGATTACGGCTTTGGAAGTGTTTTTGTCTTTGATGTTTGTTGCAGTTCCCTGTTCGTCTTGAAGTTGGTTTATTGTTTTAGTAATGTCTCCTCCTGGCGGAATATATACTGTAACAAATTCTGTGTGTCTGCCACGATATGATTTTAATTGTTTTATCAGTTTTCTAAGTTTTAATCTTTCATTTAAACTTGCTTTCATAGTAATGATTAATTAGCGGGTATTTATAAATATATACTTGGGGATTATTTTTTTTCAGGTTTTTTAATATAGTGTCGATAATAACCAGTAATATTTCCTAAAAGAAAACTAATTTCTGCAATTATTCCCATTGGCGAGAATATTATTGCATTGTATAAAATTAATAATGACGTTCCAACCATCATTTGTTTTCTCATTAATTTATCATTTTTCTGAAAATTGCCAACAATAAAAATAAACAGGCCGATGTAAATTATAAAGTCATAAATTTCTGTATAGGTGTAGATTAAAGCGAATGTGTTTAGTATTAAAAATATTATCAAGTACTTTTTGTTTGTAGTAAACATATAAGTTAAAAACCTTAATACTGAAAAGAATACTATTATTCCGGCAGTGATTTTATTTAATAAAAAATAATGGGCACTAATTAGGCTTGCTGAAAAAACTAGTGTCAGGTAAATTTGTTTTCTTTTTTTGAATTGCAGACTTAAAAAATCTAATCCCATTGCTAAAAACATTGCAATTTGTGACAGGATGAATGTTAGTGTCAATTCAATCATATTATTTTCAAGTTTAAAATGTTTATTAAGTTTGTTATTATTGTTTGTATAGCATAACATTTAAAAACTTGAAAGAAACTTGTTTATTATGATACTTACAAAGGACAATCTTTTGCGTTATGTTCGTGAGAAAAAAGCAGTCACACCTACGATGGTTGCTGAGAGTTTTGATACCACGACAATGATTGCGTCTGCTGCTTTGAGCGAGCTTGCAAAAGATAAGTTAATTGCAATTACAAATTTGAAACTTGCTTCTTCCCCGTATTATTATGATTTGAAACAGAAATCTTATTTGATGGAACTTGGTGAGAAACATTTGTCCAAACATGAAAAGGACATTTTCTTGAAGTTGAAACAAAAGGAGATTGTGAGCGATAATTCTTTGACTATTCAAGAGAGGCTTGCAATAGAAAAAATAAAAGATTTCGCAGTTCCGCTTAGTATAAATTTTCAAGGAAATGACATGCTTTTCTGGGTTTGGTACATGAGAAATGTTGATGAGACGCGGAAGCAGATTCTTGATGCTTTGAACCCTTCTAAAAAAAGCAGTCCGCCTCCTGCAAGTTCAAACACCATCGAGCCTAAAAAGATTGTAAGAGAGATAAAGGAGGAGCTTTCCGAGGCTTCTGTTTCTTCTTCGGGTTCTGCACAAAGTCAAAGGACAGTTCCTGACTTTAACAAGCATCAAGTAGGGAGTCAAAACCTGGGTCAGAGTCAACAACAGGTAAGGGTTCAGCAACAAACACCTGCTTTCAAGCCGCCTTCTGCACAGTCTCAAGAGGATAGTCAAATAGAGTCTTTCATCGAGCATTTTTTCAGGCAGAATTACCTTAAGATTGAGAACAAAAACAAAGAGGAAAAAGGGATATTGTATGAAACTTCGCTTCAATTAAATAAAATGAAGATTAAGATTGATTGTTTTTATTTTTACAAGAAAACCAATGAATCAGAACTTATGAAATTTCATACTTCATCTTTAGCACCAAAGATTGTTTTTGTAGTAAATTGCCCAAAAAAGCTTTTGAAATTAAGTGAAAATATTGAAAATTTAACCATTGTTAATATTTGATTTCTTTTCTTTTTTGACTGTGTAGGGTTGAAAGAATTTTTTTAAGTGGAAGTTTTGTTTTTATAGTAATGGAGAAAAAAACAGAAGCAATTTTAAGAGGAATTTTGATTTTTATAGGAGTTTTGTTTTTTGTTTTTGCTTTTTATTTTACTTATGTCCAAGTTTCTGAGATACTGGATATGATTGTCAATAGTTCTAATCCTATTGAAGTTTTGTTCTCGTCTTTTGAGACTTTTAGTATCTTTTTACCGGCATTGTTTTTGTTTTCTGGGCTTGTTATTTACAAAGTTGGAAGGCATTGGGATAATTTTTTCAAATATTTGGCTAATTCGTTCATAAGTTTGGGCTTGTTTTTTTTGTTTATGTGTTTTATGATTTTCCCTATGAACAATTCTGCTTCTGAGATTGCAGATTCTTTGCAGCCGACAATTGATAGCGTGATTGTGACTGTTGTTGATGATTTGATTGAAAGCCAGCTTGGCGGGGAGCCTTACAATGGAAATATAGATTTGACATATGGTGAAAGTGATGAAGTAAGGGAATTTTTTGTAAAGGATCTTTCGGTGTCGGATGCAGAATATTTGGCAGGCGTTTTTAGTGTTGATTTTCAAGGAGAGGAAGCTTTGACTTTTTCTAAGATAATGATTTCACTTATATACGAAGAGATGTTGAAAACCGATTCTCGGGCTTTGGATATTCCACTTCCTGTGAGCGAATTTGAAAGCATGTTGGAGTCTCAAATGATTGGGTCTGATTTAGGTCTTTTGGATGTTTCTTTGCTTGGAGAGATTTATCCTATTAATGATGAGGCTTATTTGAAGCTTTTGATTTCAACAAATGTGGTTTCTAAGAGGGTTAATCCTTCTTCTTTGTCTGAGAGCGATGTTAATCTTATTTGGAACAAACTTCGTTTAGGAGAAGATATTTCTAAAGAGACTAAGAAGAATATTGTTGTTGGTTTTTTGTCCATGGTCAGTTCCGAGATGTCCAATCAGCCTTATGTACAAGGTATTAGTTTGCCTCTTGCATCTATTTCCAGTTTGCTTCCTATTGAGCTTAGAAACATGGTCCAAAATGGAATTTTTTCAGAGAATATGTCTAAACGTGTTGAAGCTTTAGGGGTTGTGAGGAGGGATTGCAAGGACGAGAGCATTCTGCGAGGTCCTATTTCTGTTCAGATGTGCGAAGGGATAGTTATTACAGAGTATGACACATTCATGGCTTTTGCAATTTCTAGTAATGCTTCTGAAGATATGAATATGAGCATGAGCCCTGCTCTTTTGGATTTTTTTGACAAGATTTCGACTACTGAAAAGATTGAAAAGGAAGTTTATGACATGACTAGTGGTTGGGAAAAGTTTTTTTACATTTATCTGATTTTTATGATTGTTGCTTTGGTTTCATATTACCTTCATTTTAAGTTGTTTGACAGAGAGGTTGTTTTACTTCATATTCCATATTATGTTGCCAAGAAAAATCTGTTTTTGTATTTGCCAACTTTTGTTTTAGCTTTAGGAATTTATTTTGTTTTGGCGAGCGGAATTTTGGTAAGTTTTGTTATTGATTTATTTGGATTGGGTGATGGCTATTTTAATTCTGAATTTTTTATGAATCTTGCAATTTATAAGGTTATTATGGACATTAACTGGCAGTTTTTGGTTTTGGCCATAGTTTATCTTGTTTTGAGTATTGGCGTTTATGCGTTGTTTTATTTTTTGCTAAGCAGAAAGCTGAAAAATTATGGGTAAGTTTTTCTTTTTTTTGAAAAAATGTTTTTAATTACTCTTTGATTAGTATAAATATATTTAACATTTTTTGTTAGTTCTATATATATGTTAAGTAAAGTTCTTAAAACTCCTATTGATGATTTGATGGATTTTATTAAGGAAAAGAAAGAAGTTAATATCTTAACTATTCGGCAGAAATTTAATTTTCCTATGGATGTTATTGAAAAATGGCTCGTGATTCTTGAGGAATATAATATTATCAAGATTCATTACAGGGGTTTTGAAGGCATAGTAAATTATGTTGAGAAAACCAAAGACAAGGGAAAATTAAGCATTGAAAATTTGAAAGAGGTTTTTATACAGAAATCTCGGGGCAAAAATCTTTCTACTGCAGATATGCAGAAAATCTGGCCGATGTTTATATTAAATCATGAAGAGGATATTAAGGTTTTATTTTTTGAAAGTGCAAAGCAAAGGAGTTTTTCATTGGAGCTTGCAAACAAGGCTTGGACAAAATACAGGGAGGAACTAGTAAATTTTTAGAATAAAATGGTAATAGATATTGATAAGTTTTTGGATGACTTCAATCAAAACAAGTTGGAGACTAAGGAAAGCACAAGAAATGTGGATTTGGAATTTCAAAAAGATGTTGAAGACAGGATTCAGGATGTTAAGAAGTTAGCCCAGAGCAGAGAAGTTAGTTTTTTGAAAAAGATTTATGATGAGGTTAAGGATTTTGATCAGGATTTGCCAAGCAAGTTTTTTGGTATTGAAAATGTTGGTGGAAGTGCTTTGGAGAATGTTGGAGAGAGGTATTCTGATGAGTTTTTCAATGTTAGCAAGAATAATGTTGAAATATTGACAAAGAGAATTAATGAGGGTCTTGCATTGCTTGACCAGGAACTGCCTTCAAAGGATTTTACAAAGATACTTGCAAGGTACAGAAGCTTGCTTGTAGATTATGCACATTTTCCGAAAACTTTCATGGTTGACAGAGTTGAAATTGGAAAGAAGCTTAGGTTGAAGGAGGTTGAATTGAATGAACTTTTGGGCGTTTATAAAACTGAAGTTGTGAACGATACTAAACAGAGATTGTTTGAAGCTTTGACTAATTTGAAAAATGCGATGCTTAATATGAGCATTGATGATACTGAGAAATATATTGTTGAGATTGAAGCGATAAACAATTCCATACCTAAAGTCTTGCTTTCAAATTTCACTCAGGAAAGAGCGATAGTTTCAAAAGTTTTGTACAAGGCAGAGTCCTTTTTAGTTGAAAAGTACAAAGAGGATTTTGATTTCAAAGTTAAGGATATTGAGTCTTTGGTTGAGAGGTTTCACAAAGAGTACATTGATAAAGATTTGGATAAAGTTTTGTTAACTTACAACGAGATTATTTCTGAGTTCAGATCTTTGCCAGAAGTTTTTATTGAGAAGAAGATTCATATTTACAAGAAGGTTAATGGCTTGTTTGATTTGGTGAATAAGTTGATTATGAATAGGAATGTTTCATTGTTCATGGAAACTTATGAATATGGTAAGAAAATTGAGGCGCTCAAGGAATATTTAAGGCATGTTTCTTTAATGAAAACTGTTAGCACTCAGAATTTGGTTGACATTAAGAAAAGGATAGAGGATTTGCCTGAGAAGTATTACATTGAGAGAAGGGAACTTTTGATGGATTTGAAAAAGATAGTTATGGAAAAAGGGAAGAATGTCCAAATAGAGCACAAAGTTAAGAAAGAAGAGAAGCCTGCTGAGGTAAAAAAGAATGTTCAAAAATCTCCAATCGTTTCATCAATTAATATAATGAATCCTGTTGAAAAGCTGAATTCTGATTTTGAGACTTTTAAAAGAGTTAATGACAGGCAGGAAGTTATGAGTTTGTATCGTGTGATTGTTAATGATTTAAATAATAGGAGTTTTGAGATGAGTTTCAAGAAAAGTTTTTTGAAAAAGTTAAATGAGGAATTGATTAAGAAAAAGTTTAGTTAAAAATGGAAGTTATTGATAATTATGAGATTAATTTTGAAAATAGCAAGATTCCAATTTTAATTTATAAAGATGATACGGACTTTGTTGGAACTTACGAAGTAGGGATTCTTGAAGTTGGAGATTACACCAAGTTTTTAATTGAGAAAGTTAAAGAGGATTTGCTTAGGGAAGGTATTGGGGAGCAAGACCCCGAGGAAGAAGGGATTGTTATTGATTATGATGAGTTGAAGAAGGCTTATGTTAAGAAGGTTAATGAACTTATCAAGTTTTATTTGCCGGTTTTGAATCAGGAAGATAAGAACAAGCTTGTGACTTATATTGTTCAGAAAAGTTTGGATTTGGGTTTTGTTGATATATTGATTTCTGATTCTGGTATAGAGGAAATTACAATTAATGGAAAGGATTCTGAAATCATGGTTTATCACAGAAAGCATGGTTGGCTTAAGACTAATTTGAAGTTTTTGTCTGATGAGGAAATTAAGAATATTGCGTCAAGAGTTGCTCTTGAGAATAAGAAATTTTTTTCTAATTTGAATCCTCTTTTGGATGCACATTTGAGAGGGGGACACAGGGTTAATGCGACACTTGATGCTATTTCAACGAAAGGTTCAAGCATTACAATTAGGCGATTTTCAGATGATCCTTGGACTGTTTCGCAACTTATTCAGGCGAAGACTTCTGACCCTATTGTTTTGTCGATAATTTGGCTTGCAATTGAGAATGAATATAGTGTGATTGTTGCAGGAGGTACGGGTAGTGGCAAGACTTCATTTTTGAATGCGATTTCATGTTTTATTCCTGCTAGTCAGAGGATTGTTTCTGTTGAGGATACAAGAGAAATCAGGCTTCCTAAATATACTCACTGGGTGCCTATGGAGGCAAGGCAGGCAAATCAAGAAGGCAAAGGTGGAGTTTCAATGCTTGATTTGATTGTGAACTCTTTAAGGATGAGGCCGGACAGGATTATTATTGGAGAGATTAGGAAGAAGGCAGAAGCAGAGGTTTTGTTTGAAGCAATGAGGACAGGACATAGTGTATATGGTACTTTCCACGCAAATAATGCAGAGGAGACTATTTTGCGTTTGTCAAGTGCACCTATTGAGATTCCTAAGATTACTTTGAATGCACTTGGTTTGGTTGTTGTTCAAAATAGGGACAGGAAGTCAGGTAGAAGGATTACTTTGCAGATTGCTGAGCTTGACAAGCAAGGAAATGAGAAGGTTATTTTGCAGTTTGACCATAAAAAGAATAAGTATGTGATGAAGAACAAGCCAACTAATTTATTGAATAGGCTTGAGGAGTTCCAAGGTATTGATGAGAAGGAATTTTTTGACGAGATTAAGAAAAGAGCGCTTCTTTTGGATTATATGGCGAAGTTTAAAATTAATAATATTGATGAAGTGGGGAAGGTTATCAACAGGTATTATTATGACAAGGAGAAGTTAATCAAGTTTGTTAAGAGGAAGCTTTACTTTTATCTTAAAAAACAGAAAATGGAAAAGCAGAAAGCTTTGGAGGAGAAGCAAAAACAAGGTGCTTTGAAGGTGAGTGAGGGCAAGAAGTAAGAGTAAAATGTCATTTGCTAATTTTGTAAGAGGACTTGTAAGAAGGCATCCTGAATTGAAGTTGAAATTGAAGAGGGCAAACAGCAAACTTAGTCCTTTTCAGTACATGCTTCAAACGTTGTCGATGACAGCTTTTTCTTTCATTTTTTTTGCAGTGATTATTTTTATGTTTTTCAAACAGAATTTTCTTTATCTTGTTTTTGGTTGGAGCGGTTTGTTTTTCATGATACCTTTTTTTTATGGATTTTGGCTTACTGTTGTTGATGTTCAAACTAACAAGCTTGGAAGGGAACTTGACGGGGATTTGCTTTTTGTTTCTGAGTATTTGCTTGTTAGCTTGGAGTCGGGACTTCCTATAGGGAATGCGATTGAGAATCTAAGTAAGATTAAGAGGCCAGGAGGGGTTTTTTTTAAGAGGGTTTATGATGAGTTCAGGACAGGAAAAAGTTTTGAAGAGGCTTTGAAGGTTGGTGCGGAATTTTCCGCGTCTAGGAACTTGAAGAAACTTGTTAAGAAGTTAAGGGATAGTATGGAAATTGGTGTTGATTTGAGAATTGTTCTTGTTAATTTTATTGAAGATGCTTCTGAGAGGAAACTTCTTGAAGTAAAAGCTTTTGCAAAGAAACTTAACCCACTTGTTATGATGTATTTGCTTATGGGTATTGTTTTGCCTTCACTCGGTATTACTTTTTTCATACTTGGGGCGGCAATCATGGATATGACGCCTGGGCTTTTAAAGCTTATACTTATGTTTGTGTTTTTGATTATGTTTGCGTTCCAGTACTTTGCATATTCCACATTTAAGTTTAGCAAGGCTACAATATAGATTTAAAAAATGGTTGATTTAAACAAAATAAGTAAGGAGGAATTTGGAAAATTTGTTGTACCAGAGAAAATATACAAGTTCGAGTACAGGGACCAAATTGAAAGACTTTACACAAAACTTTATTTTGATAATATCCGACATACTGTTTTTGCGAATATTTTTGTTATTTCTGTTTGTTTGAGCCTTTTTGTTTTCTGGTACATGTATGGTGTAGTGTATTCGATGGATTTGTTCAATCATCTATTTTACAAGTTTCATACAAAATTTGCTGTGATGTTCGGGCTTTGGTTTTTGATTAATGTTTTTATTTATTATTTGTGCTTGTTTTTTTATTTTTTCATGCACGAGTCTAAGTTTAGGAAGAATGAAGCTGAGATTGAAAAGGATTTGCCGGAGTTTATTGATAATTTGGTTTCCAATTTGAAAGGAGGTATTTCTTTAGAGAAGGCGCTTTTGAAGTCTATTGGTTTTGACCAGAAGGCATTGAAGTATGAAGTTACACTTATTAACCAGAAAATCATGATGGGGACGAATGTTTATCAAGCTTTAAGGGAGTTTAGGGAGAGGTTTGATTCAGAGATTATTAATCGTACTTTTTTCTTGATTGAAGAGGGAGTTAAGGGCGGAGGTAATTTGGCTGCACCTCTTGAGAGGATTAGTGAGAACTTGAAGAGGATTTACATGCTTAATGATGAGATAAAGGCTAGTTCTGGAGGATTTTCCATAGTTATCAGAGTTATTACCATTTTGGTTGCTCCGCTTCTTTTCGCACTTGCTTTGACGCTTTTGAATTTCATTGGTAATTTGTTCAAGCTTATTGCGTCAGCAGGAAGTGATATTATTAGTGTTTCTGAAATTCCTATTGAGTTTGGAGATTATCTGACTATTTTTTCGTATTCGATGATTTTTTTGATTACTTTTTATTCGTCTTTGATTACTTCAGAGCTTAAAAATGAGAAGATTCATGAATCTATCAAGTATTTACCAATTTTTGTTGTTTTGGCAATCATTTTATTTAGGATTTTTACAAGTTTCTTGCTTGGAATGTTTGGAAATATTTTCTAAATTTTTTGTTTTTGTATAATAATTATATGTTTAATTTACTTTTTAGGGATGAATAAATTATTTAATAAAAACTTGCAAGGTATTTGTTATGGTTTTAATAAATAAAAGAAAAGGACAGGCTGCTATTGAGTTTTTAATGACTTATGGTTGGATGCTTTTGGTAGTACTTATTGTAGGAGCATTGATTTTCAGTTTCGTGGATTTTGGTGCACTTTTACCTAATAAGGTAGATATTGGTGGCAATTTGAAGGCTGCTGCTTCAGAAAGTTTTGCTTCTGCTAATAGTGGAGCAACAAGTTATGCTATTGTTACTTTTACCTATAATGGAGCTAAACAAGTAGTAATTGATGCTGGTGCTGGAAATACTAATGAAATTGTTTCGGATATTAATGGTGAAACTTGTCCTTTAGTTTGGCTTAAGAATGTTGATACAGATGCTGCTGAGCCTCTTGCTGCTGACGCTATTACTCTTTTAGCTGCTGCAAGTTCAAGTGGTGCGGGAACTTTGCCATTTTTAAATAGTCATACAGGTGTTGCAGTTTTTGATTGTAGTGGTATAAATGGTGGTGCTGGTTTGTATGAGAATGATGCTTTAGAAGGAAGAATTACAATTGCTCTTCAAAATGCAAAAACTGGAGTTTCAACTCCTAATAGTGGTCCTTTAAGATTAACTGTTAGAGAATAAATATTCTAATAATTTTTTGTAAGTTTTATCTAAAACTTATGTTTGATGATGGGTAGAGATAAAAAAGCTTGTTTTTTGAATTTTAATTTTTCTAATAATAGAAAAGCTCAGTCAGGTATGGAGTTCTTGGCTATTTTTGCGATTGGTTTTTCCTTAATTGTTATTTTTACCGGAATCTTTTTTACGTATTTTACTGGTGAGAAGGAAGCTATTGACAAGAAGCATATTGAAAAAATCGGTCATGAGATTATTTCTAATGTTGAAAAAATATATTTTTTAGGTGAGGAGAACAGAGTTACTATCGATACCAAGTTTCCGAAAGGGATTGTAGATTTGAGAATTCATCATGTTTACAATTATACTTTACCTGTCACGGGAGAGAATGTGTCTTATGATTATTTGAATATATCTTATGTTTCTGATGGTGATGTTTATTCGATGCTTTTTGAGCCAAGAGAGATGTATATAAGGTTTAATTGCACGATTTGTTATCATAATACCACCCATAATTTTTCATATTATAATGAGTCTTTGCATGGTGAAGGTTTTAGGAGAATCAGATTTGAGTCTATGGGCGATTGGGTGGCTGTCGATTTCATGCAACTCATCAAATAAAATATACTTTTTCCCTATTTCTGTGTTATTTAAAAGATAGATGTAGCGCTGCTACTATCTATTTTTAAATGCCTTGAAATAGAAAAAAATTATTATTTTATTTTGGGCAGATTGGATTTGTTGGTTAATTAAGAAGGAGTATGCGGGGAGAAGTTTGTTTTTGTTTGATTTGTGGGCAAGGCAAAAATTGATTGTGTTTTTACTTTTCGAGGTCGAGGTATGTACTCCATGCAGCTATGCTTCCTGCTGATGCTGCCACAATTGCTTGTTTGAATGTAAAATCTGTCACATCTCCTATTGCATAAAGGTTTTTGATGTTTGTTCGCATTTCTCTTGTAACTATTATTTCACCTTTTTCGTTTAGTTCTGCACCTAATTGTTTTGCAAGTTCTGAGTTTGGTATTTGTCCGATTTCTACAAATACTCCTTGAATAGGGAATTCGTTTAAGTTGTTGTAAGGTTTGTCAAATACAACAGATTTTACTATTTGTTCGCCTTTTATTTCTGTTATGTTTGTGTTGTATATAATTTCAATATTTTCTTTCTTTAATGCTCTGTCAAGGTTGATAGGTTCTGCTCTTAGTTTGTTTCCTCTGTATACAATGTATACTTTCTTACAGTGTTCGCTTAACATTAAAGCTTCTTTTGTTGCACTATCACTTCCTCCTACTATTATTACTTCTTTGTTTCTAAAGAACATACCATCACAAGTTGCACAGTAGCTTACTCCTTTTCCATCGAATTCTTTTTCTCCGGAGATATTTAGTTTTCTTCTTTCTGAACCTGTTGCAAGAATTACTGCTTTTGCTTTGTATGTTTGTTTTGAGTTTAGAGTTTGCATTTCAAATAAATCTTTTTCTTTTTTTATTTTATTAACAATGTCATCTACAATTTCTATGTTGTATTTTTTAGCATGTTCTTCTATTTTTCCCATTAATTCTGGTCCTGTTAGTGAGTCGTATCCTGGATAGTTTTCTATAAGGTGTGTTTTTGTTACAAGTCCGCCTCTTTCTTTTACTATTACTAATGTTTTGAGGTTGTATCTTGCAGCATAAATTGCAGCACTAAGTCCGCCGGGCCCACCCCCAATAATTATTAAATCGTAGTTTTCGGTCATATTTATTATATATTTATTTTATTTTATTAAGTTTTGGTTTTATTTTTAATGTAATAACATTTTTAAGTATGTTGTTGTTTGTTTGTTAGTATGAATAGGTATTTAAGGCAAGAAATTTTGGATTTCATCCCGGAGAATTTTTCTGAGAAAGTTAAAGGTAAGAAAATAGTTTTGATTGGGTGCGGAGGAGTTGGAAGTGTTTTTGCTGAGCTTTTAGTTAGAGGGGGTTTTTTGAATTTAGTTCTTATAGATTTTGATAAGGTGGAGATTACTAATTTGAATAGGCAGATATATTTTGAGAATGACTTGGGTAAGTTTAAAGCTGAGAGCTTGAAGAAACATTTGCTTGAAATTGATAAGAATGTTAATATTGATGTTATTTTGGAGGAGATTGATGAGGTTAATATTGGTGATTTTTCTAAGGATTCAGATTTAATTATAGATGCTAGTGATAATTTTAAGATAAGGAATTTGATTAATGATTATTGTGTTCAAAATGGAAAGGATTGGCTTTATAATGGTGCTGTTAGGACTGAAGTTGTTAGTTGTTTGTTTTATGGTAAAAATAATTTGTTTGATAAAGTGTTTAGTTCGGGTGTTGTTGAGCAAAAAGCAAGGGATGTTGGAATTTTGCCTTCGACAACTTTTTTGGCAGCTAGTTTAGGTTTTAATCAGGTTATGAAGTATTTTTTAGATAATAGGGAAAATAAATTGGTAAAAATTAATTTGTGGACAAATAAAGTATTTGAAGTTAAGATTAAATGATTTTGAAAAAGAAAACATTTAAAATAAGAAATTAATTATTATAATTTAGAAGTTGTATTTTTCTTTTTGGGGACGTAGTATAACTTGGCAGAATAGCTGGCTCCAGACCAGCAGATGGGGGTTCAAATCCTTCCGTCCTCACTTGTAAACAAATTCGGATTACATGATTTTAACCTTTATGTGGTCACTCGAATAAATTCTTGTTCCCACATTTTGCGAGACTTCGCTTACGCAAAACTTCAAATCTTTCCGCCCTCACTTTTGTTTTTAATAATATTTATTAATGATTTGTTATTAGTGATGTATATGATTGAAAAGGATTTAAAACTTTCTGGAGTGTTTGTAGGAGTTATTGGACCTACTTATTCAGGTAAAACTACTTATACCTATAGGTTTCTTGATAAACATCCTGAAGCTTTTTATCCAGTTTCTTGTACTACTCGGAAACCGAGGGCTAATGAGGTTCATGGCAAAGATTATTATTTTTTATCTGAAGGCGAATTCCATGATAAATTTGAAAATCATGAATTTTTAGAATGGGCAGTTGTTCATGGCGAATATTATGGAACTTTGAAAAATCCAGTTTTTGAATTTTTGAGTAAAGGAAAATTGGGTTTGACTGAGATTGATTATCAGGGTTTGTTTGAGATGAGAGAACATTTGCCTTCAGAAAATTTGAAATCTGTTTTTTTGATGCCGCCACCTGAAGAATTTATAATTCAGAAATTAAAGGAAAGAGATTTAAATATTTCAAGGCACGAGATTAAAAAAAGGCTTGATTCTTTGAAAAAAGAGGTCGAGGTTGCAGAAAAATTTGATGTAAGGCTTAGGATGTTTGATAATGACCCTGATACCTCTTATTCTATTTTTGAACATATTATTTTGGGTTTTATGAAATCTAAAAATATTTAAATGATAATGTTTTTGAGTTTTTATGGTTGGGCAAAGATATGCTACTTTAGTGGGTCCGGTTTTTAAATTTAATCCTGATGGTGAGAGAAATTTAATGAATTTTAATTATGGTTTTTTTAATTTTGCCCCTATTAGCAAAGAGCAGTTTGGCACTATAGATGATAAAATCTGGGATTTTCTTCGTTCTATGGAAAGAGAAAAAGGATGGCCAGTTACTTTGTCTAAACCTTCTCTAAGTTCTTCTAGAATGAACTATATTTTAGAAATCCCACAAAAAATGCATGATGGCAGAGATGATATTAATATGACTTTGTATAAATTTGAAATTTTTGGGAGGAATAATGGTTATTATAGATTTTATAATTCTTTTATGGATTCTGTTTTTAATTCTTATTATTTTGAACAATTTGTGGCAAGCATTATTAAATTTCATAGGGAAATTTTTGATATTGATTTGGAATCAAATGGTAATTTTACTATTAATTTTGAAAATATGAGACAGCAGGTTGAAAGTTTTGATGAGCTTTATCAGAAAGAATTGGAAGAGGAAACTGAGAAGTATTTTAATGAAATGTGGGTTAAGGGAGTTGTTTCTGGTTTAAGTTTTCTTCGAAATGATGCTGGAAATAATTCTTAATTATATTTTTATTAGAATCATTAGTTATTTAAATAACGATTATTTACTTTTTTTATGTTATTAAAAGATTATTTAATTATAAGTCCACCTATCTTAAGTTATAATCCTCAAAATCAATTAATGGATTTTAATTTTTCTTTTAAAAATAATTCTAGTTTTGATGAAAAGAAATATTTGGAAATTGTTAATAGAATTAGAGATTTTCATGATTTTCTGGAAGAGAAATCTTTTTTCAAATCCAAAGTCACGAGGGAGAAAAATCCTGATTTAGATGAAATCATTTTTAAATTTCTAGTTCCAAGATTTGATGATTTGAATACATTGGATCAAGTTTTGAATAGTTTTTATATTGTTGAAGAAAATAGGGGCATTTTTAGGTTTGTTAGTTCTTTTAAGTATGAAGTTTTTGATTCTCAGGATTTTAATCAAAATTTTTCTGAAATTATTCAAGCTCATAAAACAATTTTTCGCATTAATTTGTTTGATTTTCCTGATTTTGTTTATAGCGCAGTTGATATTGGAAATTACATTCTTGCAGATGAATGTTTGTCTGAAGAAGAATACGAATTAATGCAAAGAGTTAGATCTTGGGAATCCTGGCTTAAAATTTCTTCAGAAGTGGACGATATAGCAAAAAAGGCAGGGGCAAAATCTAACATACATTTCCCTTTAGATCCTTATCAATTTTGATTATTTTATTTTTGATTTTAATTTGTTTATCGTTTAAATAGATGTTTTTCCCATCACTTATCATTTGGATTTTGAAGAAGTCATCAATTTTTATTTGGCTTTTGTTGTTTGCTGTTTCTTTTTCACATTCTAGGTTTGTTCCTATTTCGGCGTCTGTTTCTATTACACCTACCTTTTTGTTTTCATCTTCTACTGCAAGTACCATACCTTCGGACATTTCTCCTCTGAGTTTTGCAGGTTTAAGGTTTGCAACCACTATTACTTTTTTGTTTAACAACTCTTCTTCTTTGTAGTGATCTTTAAGTCCTGAAATTATTTGTCTAGGTTTTTCTTCTCCAATATCGATTTCTTCTATGTATAGCTTTTCTGCTTCAGGGTGTTTTTTAATTGAGATTATTTTTCCAACTTTCAGGTTTAAATCAGAGAATGTTATTTCTCTTGATTTTTTTTCTTGTTGTTCTTTTTGTTTTTCTTCTTTTTTAGGTTCTGGTTGTTTTTGTTGAGGGGTTTGTTCTTCTGTTATTTTCTGAAATAGGTTTTCTTTTTTTCCTATTTTGTGTCCTTTTTTTACATTTTCAAATTTTTTGAAGTTTCCTTTTTCAAAGTTGTATTGTTCTCTTATTTTTTGAGCTTTTTCTGGCATGAAGCAGTCGATGTAGTCAGCGAACATTTTGATTGCGAATATTAATGTATTGATGATTGCTTTTAGTCTTTTCTTGTCTGTTTGCTTCCAAGGCTCTACTTTGTTTATGTATGCATTTGTGTTTCTTATTGCTGTCCATAGTATGTCTATTGCCTGGTTGAATTTTAATTGCTGCATTGCAGAGTTGAATTCTTTTAAAATATTTAATTTTTTCATTAGTTCTGCTTCGTCTTCTGTTAGAGCTTCTTGAACTGGCACTTTTCCTTCGAAGTATTTTGTTGTCATTGTATGGACTCTAGATACAAGGTTACCCAGGTCGTTGTTTAGTTCGTTGTTTATTTTTTCATTGAATACTTTTTGTGAGAAATCCAGATCGTCTCCAAATCCTCCTACACTCATTACGAAATACCTGAATTCGTCTGTTCCGTATTTTTCTGCGATTTCTATTGGGTCAAGTGTGTTTCCCATGGATTTTCCCATTTTCTCTCCTTCAACTGTCCACCATCCGTGCGCATACACTTTTTTAGGGGGCTTCATTTCTACACTCATTAAGAATGCAGGCCAGTATACCTTGTGGAACCACATTATATCTTTTCCTACTACATGCACATCTGCTGGCCAAAAGTCTTTCTTTTCATTTATTTCAAGGCCTGATACATAGTTGAATAATGCATCGAACCATACATAGGTTACATGTGAATCGTCGAATGGAAATTCTATTCCCCATTCTAGTGTTTCTTTATTTCTTGAAATTGAGATGTCATCAAGACCTTCTTTTACTCTGTTTATTGTTTCTTGTGCTTTTGATTTTGGAGATAGAAAATCAGGATTTTCTTCATAAAATTTAAGTAGCTTTTTTTCGTATTTTGATAATTTGAAGAAATAGTTTTCTTCTTCCATTGTTTTCACTTCTCTTTTGTGGTCAGGACATTTTTTTCCGTCAATAAGTTCGTCTTCTTTATAGTATCTTTCACAATCCACACAATACAATCCTGAATATTTTGCTTTGTAGATGTCTCCATTTTGCAGGGATTTTGATAACATGTCTTGCACGAAGCTTTTGTGTTTGTCGTCTGTTGTTCTTATGAAGTAATTGTGTGAGATATTTAGTTTTTCTAATTGTTCTTTGAAAAATGGGATAAGTTCGTCCACAAATTCTTGTGGAGTTTTGTTTGCTTCCTCGGCTTTATTTGCAACTTTTTGTCCGTGCTCATCTGTTCCAGTTTGGAAGAATACCTCTTTACCAATATTTCTGTTCCATCTTGCAAGAACGTCACAAGCAATAGACGTGTATGCATGCCCTAAATGTGGTTTTCCTGATGCATAATAAATCGGCGTTGTAATGTAGAATGTGTTTTCTTTTTTCATATATATGTAGAAATGTATCTTTTTTATAAAATTATTTGTTGTAATTATAGTGATAGTCTGTTGTTTTTTGATTTTATTTGATTTAAAAATATAGTCTATTATGTTTAGCAAATAGAAAATCAGCATATTTTTCAATTTCAAAAATTTCATCTATATTTTCAAACTGTGATTCTTGTGGATTTGTTAAAAAGAATTCATCTTTGTCTCCAAGGTTTCTGTAAGAAAATGCACCTAATATGTTTGGATATTTTAAATTATAACCTAAAGCTCTGAGATGTTCAAGGCTTTTTTTAAGTTCTGGGTTTTCTTTTTGACTTATATTAACTGACATTAAACCATAATTGTTATCTTGAATTAAATAATACACCCTATTATTTTTTTTATCAAATCCTACTACAACTGCAAATTTTGGAGATTGAATTGATTTTGGATCAAAAACATGTGTTAAAAATCCTATTTCAAAATGTGCTTTTTCTATCGGATTGACTTTAAGTATTATGTCATGGTTTAGGGATTCATTTTCTATTAGTACTTTATTTTCTGAAGATAATTCTTCTAAGTATTCTTTTGCTCCTTGAATTAATTGAGTTAAGTTTTTGCTTTTTTTTATTCTATCTCTAAGTTTGAAGGAGTGATTTAAAAATGTGGGTTGCATTTTATTTATAGATAATCTAGGTTTTCAACTATGTTTTGGATTTCGATTGTGGAGCACATTGAACCAAGTATTATTCCGTATTTGTTCCCTACTACTCCTGAAGACATATAATTGCTTCCTGAGTTTACAGTACCTAGTCCTGCGATTTTGTCAAGTATTTCTTTTACTTCATTTTCTTGGTATTCTTGTGATAGGAAATAGTGGTTGTTTAGAAATATGCAAGTTGAACCTATTGAGTTGAAATTGGTGTTTTTTATTCTTATTATTTTGAATTTGTTGTTTGTTTGTGTTTTTATTTCGTTTTCGAATCTTTTTGAATAGTTAGGGTTGATTAGCATTTCTTCATCCCCGATGCAGATGTTGTTTCCGTATGTGTTTTGTATGTCGCTTAGAGTTATTATTTTTATGTTGTGCCTTTTTGCGATTTTGTCAAATTCTTTTAATTCATAGTCGTACATTTGCGGAATAAATAAGTATTCGTCGTTTCCGTTAACGAAAATTCCAATTAGTTCTGTTCCAAGTACTGTGAGATTGTAGACAGGTACACCGAGGGTTTTTTCTATCTCTTTTTGCTTTTTTTCAGAGATTTCAGGTCCAATGAGGCAGAATTTGTTATTTGCAAACATGTATATTCCGATGTTCGGATTTCCTTCAAAATCCATCATGCTAATTCTTTTTTCAGTTTTTGTCATAGTTAGAAGATAATACATTTCCATTTATATTTATTGGTATTTTTTGTCTTGTTGTTTATTTAATATTTAGAAACATTTAAAAACGATTTTGCATTCGATAAAGTAGGTCACAACGATAATTGTGTGAAAAATAAATTCAAAGCAAAATTAATTAAAAATGAAAAGAAGTTCAAGAAGATGGAAAAAGAAAGGCCAGATGAGATGGAAATGGCAGAAAAAGATTATGAGAGCTAGAAAGAGAAAAGACAGAAATAACAGATAAAATTTTTAATTTAATTATGTCAAAGATAATTTTAAATAAACTTAATTCTCTTCAGTTAAACAAAAGTTCTAAAAAAAACTGGAATATTACTTGGGTTCAGGGGGTTTTCTTATCTAATTTGGTGGATATTAAAAAGCCAAAGAATATCTTGGAGATAGGAACTTCTAATGGTTTTTCTACTTTGTGGATTGCAAAAAGTCTTGATGAAGATGCTTTTATTGATACCATAGAGATTAATTCTGAGAGATTTGAGGAGGCAAAGAAGGTTTTTAATCAGTGTAGTTTGAAGAATGTTAATCCTATTTTTGGAGATGTTTTTGAGATTTTGCCTACTTTGGGAAAGAAGTATGATTTTGTGTTTATGGATGCTAAGCAGGAATTTTATTTGGATTTGGTAAAGTTGATTGAAAAGCTTGAATTGTTTGGCGAGGATTTTACTTTTGTTGTTGATAATGTTACTAATCATGATAATATGGGGGAGTTTGTGAAGTATATGGAGAAAAATTATACTTGCGAAGTTGTTGATATTGGTGGCGGGTTTTTGATTGCTAAGGCTAGGAAAGGTTTTTAATAGGTTTTAGTTTTCTTTTTATTGAGAATTTCGAAAAACTTTGTTTTTTCTCAGCTTCTCAGAAGATAGTATTGTAAAACTTCAATCTTTTGCGTTTTCACAGCATTATTATTTGTGAAATTCACAAAATATTGTGTTTTCCAAAACTCTCTATTATAACGGTCCTGTGGTCTAGCCTGGATGCAATCACTGCGTCCTTTGGACTACGTTCGGCACACTTTGAGCAAGCTCAAAGAGTATGTCAATAGCCTCCTTGGAGGCATCTTTCCTTTACGGTCCTGTGGTCTAGTCTGGATATGACAATAGCCTCCTAAGCTGTGGATCGGGGGTTCGAATCCCCCCGGGATCGTTTTTTGTTCTTTGGTTAAACTAAATATTTATAAAAGTTTTATTTTTTAATATATTATGTCTAATTTGTTTGAGATATTTTTGATATCATTGTTGTTAATAGGTTTTTTATTCCTTTTTCTATATTTCATTTATCTTTTTAAAAAAGGTATTGTGCCAGTTACAAAATTTGGCCCTATAATTACAAGGGCTAAAAATCCTTTTGTTTTTTGGTTTATATGGTTATTTTATTTTATTTTTATAACAGTAGTTATTTGTTCTCTAATATATTTTTTAATTTCACTTTTTACATAAGTTTTTTATTTGTGGGATTTTTTGTTTTATTATGAATAAGTTGGATTTGTCTTTTTTTGAAGGAAAGTGTACGCTTGATGTTGCAAAAGAGTTGTTAGGGAAAGTGCTGGTTTTTGAGAGTTCAAAAGGTGTTATTAAAGGAGTAATCAATGAAACAGAAGCATACACAGAAGAGGATGAGTCGTGTCATGCTTTTGGCGGCAGAAAGACAGCAAGGAATGAAGTGATGTTTAACAGGGCAGGGCATTTGTATGTGTACTTTACTTACGGCATGTATCATTGTTGTAACATTGTGACTGGTTTGGAAGGCAAGGGTGAAGCAGTTTTGATTAGAAGTGTGATTCCAATTGAAGGGAAAGATATTATGATTGAAAATAGGAAAGGCAATACTAAGAATGTTGCAGATGGTCCTGCAAAGTTGTGTTTGGCGTATGGTTTTGATAAGTTGCATAATGGAATAGATTTATTGGATGAGAAATCAAAGATTTATATTGAAGATAGTGATTACGTGCCTTTGGATGTTAAGCAGACTAATAGAATTGGTATTTCTAAAGCAGTTCATCTTGATTGGAGGTTTGTTGCAAGTAAGTTTTCAGGTTTGAAGTAATACATAATGTTTTTAAAGTATTATTTTCTTGTTATAATTATAGTAAAAAATGTATGAGGATAGGCTGGTTGTTGGTTTGATTGAAAAGGTTAAATTTGATAATGGTGAGGAGTTTTTAGCTAAGGTTGATACAGGAGCTGATTCCAGTTCTATTGATGAGGAGGTTTTTGAGAAGCTAGGTAAACCGAAAATCGTTGCTTACAAGTATGTGAAGTCTGCTTTGGGCAGGCACAGAAGGCCTATTGTCAGGCTTAAAGTTGTTTTTCAAGATATGGAATTTGAAGAAAAGTTTACTATTTCTGATCGTGGAAATTTGAGTTATAAAGTATTGATTGGCAAGGATATTTTGAGAAAAGAGGGTTTTTTGGTTGATCCTAGAAAAAATTGAGGGGGCAAAGTTATTTAAATTAGTGCAAATAAAAATTATTTAAAAAATGGGTTTGAAGTTTGGTCTTATAAGTTTGGGAAGTGTTTCATCAAAGATGGTTTTGAAAGAAGCAGAAAAGTATTTTGATGAGGCAGACCATATTGATTTGAGGAAGATTGAGATTAGAATTGACAAGGAAACAAAGGTTCTTTATGACGGAAAGCCTCTTAAAAATTATGATTGCCTTTACATGAAAGGAAGTTTCAGATATTCTGGGCTTTTGTATGGACTTTCTGAAATTTACAAGGATAAGTGCTTTGTACCTATTGACCCTAGTTCCCATATTATTGCACATAATAAATTTATGACGCATTTATATTTTTCACAAAATAAAAATTTGAAGATGCCTGATACTTATTTTGCAGCGAAGGTTTCAGAGACGAAGGAGTTTTTGAAGACTCTTAATTATCCTATTATTTTGAAGTTTCCTTCTGGAACTCATGGGAAAGGAGTTATTTTTGCAGAGAGTTATTCAAGCGCGACTTCTATGGTGGATGCTCTTGATGTTTTCAAGCAGCCGGTTATTATTCAGGATTATGTAAATGTTAAAAGTGATATCCGAGTTATTGTTGCAGGAGATAAAGTTGTTGGGTCCATGAGGAGGATTGCAAAAGGTGACGAGGTTAGGGCTAATGCTCATTTGGGAGGAGATGCTGAACCTTATATTGTTACACCAACAATCAAGCAAATGTCTGTTGAGGCGGCAAAGAAGATTAAGGCGAGTATTTGTGCGATAGATTTGATTGAGAGCGATTATGGTCCTCAGATACTTGAAGTTAACACTTCTCCAGGTTTGCAAAAAATTACGGAGGTTACTAAGAAGAATATTGCAGATGAGATTGCAAAGTATTTGTTTGATGAGACGAAAAAGCTTAAAGAAGGCAAGGATAAAATCAAGACTAAGGATGTTATGACTGATTTGGGGATTGCAGAGATTGGAGCAAGAGAGTTTGAAGTTGAACTTGACGTTAGAAATGGAAAGATTATCATGCCCGAGTTTGCTTATAAAATGTCTGGACTTAAGGAAGGTGAGGATGTTATTTATAGAATTTCCAAGAATAAAATTGAGATTGTTAAGAACAATTAGGTTTATAATTGGGAACTTGTTAGTAAATTTATGGGAAAGGTTAAAGATTTAGCAGAGATTTTTGTTCCAGGTTTAGTAAATTATGCTTTGCTTATTGGTTTGACTTATGGTATTAATAATGTTTCTTTTCAAGTTCAAGAGCGTTTATTTGGTTTAGAGAGTTCTATTTTACGAGCAGAGAGGATTTTAAAACATGGTGAACTGAACCCTTATAATCCTGCTAGAGCTTTAGTTTTGGGTGTTGAGGTAAGTGCAACAAATTATTTGATTAGTAAGGATAAATTGTAATGTTTTTTATCCAAGTTTTTAATTTTTTTCCGATAGTTGAACAAAAAATTTATAAATATGTTTCATTATAATCTTTCTTATCTAAGAATTTAGCCTTAGATGGTTTTTCCAGTTTTGCATTGATTTGCCTTGGCGCCTTTTCTGTCTTGCCGAAAAACTGGTAAAAGGGCTAAAAAACATAATTAATGTTTTAGCAGAAGTTGTAGTAAAACAGTGTTTTTATTACGGAGATATTTAAAATGACAGATAAAAAAAAAGAATATACTATCGAGGATTTACCAGGTGTTGGACCTTCAACTGCTGAGAAATTGAGGGCTGCAGGTGTTGATACATTGCTTGCTATTGCTGTTGCTTCCATTGGTGTTTTAACAGAGGAGGCAGGTGTGAGTGAGAGCGTTGCAAGAAAAATGATTCAAGCTGCAAGAGATATGCTTGACATGGGTTTTGAGACTGGAGCGACTATTTTAGAAAAAAGACAAAATGTTAAAAAGATTAGTTCTTCAAGTGAAGGATTTGATGAGATTATGGGCGGTGGTTTTGAAACAGGTGCGATTACTGAACTTTATGGGGAGTTTGGTAGTGGTAAAACACAGGTTGCTCATCAGTTAGCAGTTAATGTACAGATTCCTGAAGAAGATGGAGGTCTTGGCGGCAAGGTTATTTACATTGATACTGAAAATACTTTCAGGCCGGAGAGAATTTTACAGATGTGCAAGAGAGCAGGCATGGATTCTAATGAGGTTTTGAAGAATATTAAGATTGCAAGAGCTTATAATTCAGATCACCAAATGCTTCTTTCTGAGAAGGCAGAAGATTTGCTTAAAACAGGCGAGTATAAATTGTTAATTGTGGATTCTCTTACTGCGCATTTCAGAGCAGAGTTTATTGGAAGGGGAACACTTTCAGAGAGACAGCAAAAGTTGAACAAACACATGCATCAGTTACTTAAAGTTGCTGATATGTACAATTGCTGTGTGATTGTGACTAATCAGGTTATGGCTAAACCTAATGTGATGTTTGGGGACCCTACTCAAGCTATTGGTGGACATATTGTTGGGCACAGTTCCACTTTTAGGATTTATTTGAGGAAAGGAAAAAAAGGTTCAAGGGTTGCAAAGCTTGTTGACAGTCCTAATTTACCGGAGCTTGATTGCATGTTTTTTGTGAATGAGGGTGGAATTTCCGATAAGGAAGAGTAATAATTTGCACTTTTTTCTTATTTCTTCGTTACTTAAAGGACAGATATAACTTGCTATTATCTGCCTTTAAGTGCCTTACATGAAAAATCAAAGATTTTTGGCGTATTGTGAATAAATTCACAACAAACTAAGAAAAAATTACTAAATTATTTATTTTGTAATAGAAATGTTTAAATAAAGAAAAAAATAGATTTCTTTTATGGATAAAGAAAGAATTATATCTGCAACAAAAATCGGTTCTATTGTTGGAGGTCTTGTAGGTGTAACTTCTGCAGTAATTGTTTCTATAAAAAGTCCAGAATATGCACAAAGTTTAGATTATATTATTTCTTGTACTAAACAAATTCCTATAACTGAATTTAAAGGAGCAGTTGCAGGAACAGTACTTTCTATAAGTGCTCAATTTAAAGAAAATTATGTTGATAAAATGTATATATTTAATAAACCTTCATCAGTTAATTGTAATTATTACAAATAAATATTTTTCTTTATATAGGATTGATTGTTATTTGATTAGGTAACATTATTTTTTAAATGAAAGATTAGAGTATTAATTAAGATGGAGATGGTTCAAGATTTTGTTGATAAAAAAGAAAAGTTAGCTGATTTGCTTGAAGAGTATATGGCTAATCCTGATATTGAAAAGGAACTTGTAGATTTGGTCATTGTTTTTGCAGAAGATGAGGATTTTAAAGACAAGGCATTGTTTAAGAGTATTTTTTCTGATGTTATGGAATATTTGCATGATCTTTCCAGAAAAGAGATTAAGCAGAGAGTTTTAATGATTAGAAGCTATCTAGATTAATTTTTTCTTATTTCTTCGTTATTTTCAGGATGAATGTAGCGCTGCTAATGACAATCAAAGATTCTCAGAAAATTATTTCTCATAAATTCGAAAGAATTTACTATTCACCTAAAAATGCCTTGAAATAATTAAAAATTATTCGAAATTATTATGTTATAATTTGTTTTTTCTTTTTGTAGTAGGTATAAAAGTTTTAATTATCTGAAGTTTTGAAATTATTATGGGTATTACAAGAATGTTGTTTAATTCTATGGTCGTGAATAGGAATCCTGCTAAAAGGTTGGAGCAGGAAAGGGATAAGATTTTGAAATTTTTGTATGATATTCAGGCACTTGAGTCTAAACTTTGGGGAGTTATTATCAAGGATATTAACGCTAATGAGGAGAAGGTTTTAGAGGATAGCAATCATTTAATTTATTTGTATTCAAGAGGAAAACATCAGGATTTGCATAAGATTTTGAAGAAGAAGGATTTTAAGGCATTTTTGAAGGATTTAAATGATTTGAAGAAGGATTTTAATTTGCTTAAGAAGACTATTAAGGATAAAGATAGGTTGAAGCTTCTGCTTTCCAATTTTACAATCAAACTTGTGGATGCGAGGAATTATGATAAGTTCAAGGATGTGTTTTTGCTTGAGAGGATGCTTTATGATGTTTTGGATAATCAGGATGATGAGCTTGCAGTTATAATTGGCGACATTTCCAAGATGAAAGTTGATACTGATGATGAGAAGTTTGATGTGTTTTTGCAGTCTTTAAAGAATATTCGTGAGATTTTGGCAGGGCATATTGAGACGCATAATCTGTTTGAAGATGAGAGAGGCGGATTTTCTAACGTGTCAAATATTATTTATGCTTTAATTAAGATTTTCAAACAAGATTTGGATTAAGTTTCCCCAAACCTCCCCAAATTCTTCGAATTTGCAACCGAACTTTTGATAATCAGAAATATTTTTTTAGATTTTATTTGATTTTGCGTATTTCCAGAATAATTCAAATTGTTTTTTAGCAGTTTCTGCTAGTAGTTGGTTTTTTGATACTATTCCATAAATTGGTGTTCCGTATATAATATCAATAACAGTGTCTTGGTATATGATTTTTGCAGTATTTCCTATTAGTTCTGGATTGATGAATTTGTATTTGCTAGTTTTTGCGTAGTCTAGTTTTTTAGTTCCTTTTTTGAGTATTACTTTTTCAGTTATGTTGTTATCTTTCATGAAGTTGAAAATCTTTTTAAGATACATTGGTTCAATTTCTTCCATTTGTTTTTCGTCAATTCCAAATGTTAACACTTCTTCATTTGGTTTTAATTCTGACATAGCTTTTTTGAAAAGGTTTCTAATTACAAATTTTCCTTTTAATATTTCAACATTTATTGAATCATCATCTTTTTTTGAATAGATTTTAAGTTCTTCAATTAGTTTAGAAAATATTTCGAGTTTTTGTTTTTGTGAGGATTCAATTTGGTTTAAGGATATTGATTTAAAATGTTTTTTATTGTTTATGAATTCTTGCGTGATATATCCTTTTTCTAATAGTCTTTCTAATGCGTAGTATACATATGGTCTGTTTTGTCCTGTTTCTTTTGCAACTTGAGTTGCGCTTTGTGAGCCTTTTTTTATAAGTGTTAAAAATATTTCTATTTCATTTTCTGTAAGTCCAAACTCTTCGAGTATTTGTGTGTTCATAGTTTTATTAGTGTTTTGTTATTTATATGTGTTTGTTTTGTTGTAATAATTATTACAACATTGTTTTTTATATTTTTTAAGACTCTTTAAAAGTAATGAAAATTGAAGCTATTTCTTTGGAAACTGAAAAAATATTTAATTATTATAGAAGTAAATATAGGCCTAATAGCTTTAGATTTGAAGACAGCTGGGCATATATTATTCAAGCTTGTAGAAAAAATGGAAAAGTAATTCAATATAAAGATAATGTTGTTTTTACTGGAGAACATTCTGAAGATGATAGTATAATTCTTGTAAATCATTTTGGAAATTTATTTGATTTACTAAAATTAGTTGAAGAAATTAAGACAAAAAATAAAAAAGTAATATATAAAAATGTCAATCCTTATGATTTACCTGTTTTTTTGAGTAATGGATTTAGACTATATAATTCTGATGAAAGATGGAATAATAATTCGAAATATGATGATCAAACTTATCCTCAACAGATTATA
>JBFHXM010000002.1:0-28243 GCA_041598975.1 Candidatus Woesearchaeota archaeon
ATATAGGTGTTATCTGTCCCTGAGGAATAAATAAAAATTATCAGCATGAAAACGAAAACCATTGACAGAATGAAAAACTGCCCTTTTTTGGATTGCGAGAATATATCTCTTTTCATTTTAGTAACACACCCCCAGCCGGATTTTTCTGAAATCGTACAACGTATTATTTTTGATAGCGATTATCCTCTCTGAAAATTTCTTGCCAAGCGTTTCGTTGCATGAAAATATGTATTTTTCATTTGTATCATCATACAATATAAGTTCGTAATTGCCCAAAGTCTTGTTTAGAACAGAACTGAGCGAGTTCCAATTTTCGGTCTTTGCGCCAACAGCCAAATTCTCGTCCATAAAAATTGCCCTGTAATCTTCTGAATAATATATACTATCGAGCATGCTATTTAGTGTAATGTCATAGTCTTGAGATTGGAGCGGAAACGAGTATATCAAATACCCTATTGTCGCAGATAACAAAACCATAACAAATGTAAATTCTATAATGCTTATCTGGGCCTTTTTTACCATCATACCCACACCTCCACCAAAACTTTCACAATCTCACCATTGTAATTTGAGTAGCAAACAGAATTGCCAAAATTTACATCATAAGTATCACTTGCAAACTGTCCAAAATTACGATAAGTAGTATTTGTATCAATTCCTATTATCTTAACATTAACACCTTCTTTTTCAATATTCATCGAATTGAGAATGTCCCAATAATTAGTGTTGTTGAACGCCAGTATTTTTTGTGCATTCAAAGTGTTATTATGATTTAGATTTTTGAGCCCGGGAAATATGATTGTATTGATGTTTGTCTCCCAATTATTTGGGTTGCCAGGACTATTAATCAACATCTGACATACATCTTTTGCCACAAAATTCAAGTTGTCAATCTTATGCGCTCTTGACTGAAGATCTATCCTGTCAGCGTACATGGCATGGAATGTTAAAAATATTATTACAAAGATGAAAATTGCAAAACTAATATCTATTTGGATTGCAGCTAATTTATTTGAAAACAACTCTGATTTTTGATTCATTTTTCACATTTTTAAATAGTATTACATAAGACCCAGGGTTCAAGGTGAAGTTTTCATAGAAAACATAGGGCGATGTCAGATTTAACGACACAATCTCAGACCCTGTTGCACCTGAAGAACACACGCCATTCTCACAAAACGTCGCACCATTGTAATCTACAAGAGAAGTGTAGTACATCTGGTTTGAATTGAAAGACAAAAGCCCCTTGTTAAAGTTGAGGTTTATGCTAAAACTTGAATCGTCAAACTGTGTAATTTCAGAGAATTTGTAATTTAAAATTTTGAAGCTGTTTTTCATGTTTATCAAGTCCATTTCATTAATATTATCATCTAAAAGAGATGTTGAAAATGTGTATGCTACAATTGAAGAAACTACTATCAACATGGTTATAAGAGCAAAAGAAGTTATTTCAGAAAAAGCTTTCTTGTTAAATCTATCCATTAATTAAAAACAAACCTTGTTTATATTAATAATCTATTTGTAATTTTAAAGTTACAATTTGCAGATACTCTAACTCACTTTAGAAACACATGTCCCATCATATTCAAAAACTGTTGCAACCCTTGGATAAAAACTGTAATTAGAACAAAATTGAAATCCCAATGTAGAAATATTAACTACAATGTAATCGTTATTGTAAACCTGCTTTCCTGTAATAGTCATGTTGTCTAGGTAAATTGTTGTTTCCAAACTATCAAGGTTATTCTCATAAGTCAAATTCGAACCTTGGTTCAACACCAGATTAAGCATGTCGCTTCTGTACGTGCTTACAGAGTTTAATAATTCTTCTTTTTTAATCTCAACAACATAGTCCGTTTTATAAGAATAATAATACCAAGACGAGAACAAATATATAGAAAATGCGAGTAAAATAACTAAAGAAAAAGTTGTAATTGAAACAACCCCCCTTTTGTTGTACATCTTTTATCTTGCTAATTGTGTAGATGTGAACACACCACTATTAGTTACAATAACTACTTGATACTTAGTACCTACAGTTAATGTACATGTTCCCATGTCAACAGAAGTAACTGCATTATTAGTTGCAGAAGTTTCAGGCATATCACCAGCAGTATCACCACATCCTGAAACTACAGATCCATCAGATGCCAATACAATTTTAGATGTATTTAACATTGTTATTGACTCAGAACCAGTATTTTTAATATATACCAAAGGACCTACTTTTTCCAATCTCTCAACTGTTAATGCTGAACCAGCATTAGATTCTGCTTCAACTTTTGCGTTTACACCACTTTGATAGGTTGTAAACCAACTTTGAAATCCTACTACTGCTACTACTGCTACAACAAGTAAAAGAGCAGTCGCAACAACAGGACTTATCGCTTTTTTATTTAATACCATTTTTGTTCAAAGTATACTTTTACAAGACAAATTCGTCTCTTGTAATATATTTTTTATGAAAATAGATTAAATAATTTAGTTGTCTTTAGAAAGTAAATAAAAATCACTTCAAAGACTCTAACCTTCGAATTCTGGCATCCACATCGAGAATTTTTGAAACAGTAGTTGGTTCATAATCCCTTTTTGTGATTATTATTTTTTCTGATTCTTTTTGTTTTGTCCCTTTTTCATTGGAACTTGGTTTTTCTTTAGAAGGTTTTTCAATTTGAATCTCTTTTTTTATATCTTTCATTTGAGCTAAATTGTTAACATTCTGACTTAGATAATGGATGTTGTTTTCCAAAACTGTGTTTCTTTCTGAGATGTTGCTGATGTGCAAATCGACATTATTGTTCAACTGCTCAATCCTGTCAAGCATGGTTCTGATATATATCTCGTGGTTGTTGCTCTTTGTTTTGTGGTCCTTCATCAATTCAGAAATGCTTGCTTCCATCATTGCCACTCTTTTGTCCAAGTCTATATTCTGGTTATTTAGCATTTTCATAACTTCCCTCTTGAACAAAGTCATGCTTTCCATACTTTCCTTGTTAGTTAGTGCAAGTTCTTCTTTTATCTTTTGAACATTCTCAGCTTCCTTCTGAGCAGAAATTTTTATATGATTGAAATCTTTTTTTATGTTTGAAAGTTCCTGAGTAACTTCTTCTATGTAACCATTAAAACTGTTCTTGACTTCGAGAAAAATCTGGTTGTAAAAAGTTTGAATCTGTTTTGCGAAAGTGTCATTGTTTTCCTTAATCATCCTTAAAACCATCCCTTCCATGCCATCCACTAGATTCTTTCTCATCAATGCCATTTCTGTTTTTAAATCTAGAAGGTTGTTTGCAAGAAGAGTGGAAAATTCATCATGATTGTAGTTTTCATTATCGAAAACATTCTTGTTTGCAAGCATGTCAAATTTCATCCCGGAAAGGTGCATTTCAAGTTCCCGATTGTATTTTTTCAGTTCTTCAAGACCTTTATCTACTGTTTTTGTTTTTTTCACTGTTCTTGCTGTCTTCTTTGTTTGTGTTTTCAATGTTTTCTTTGCGGGTGCTTTTTTTTTTGTAATTGTTTTTGCAGTTTTTACAGATTTAATAGTCTTTTTTGCTTGCATGGTTTTTTTCTTGATTGTATTTGCTTTAGTTACTTTTTTTGTTTGTTTTGTTTTTTTTGCCGCCATTTTCAAAACCACTTCTTCTTCTCCTTTTTAGCAGGTCCCTCATTTTTCGCGTCTGCTTCTTCCCCATCTTTTATCTCACTTTTGAAGTCAGGAGGAGGAAGAGAGTCACCTTCTTTTTTATCTTCTGTAGAAGTGCTCTCGTTTTTGCTTGGAAGTCCATCATCTGCAGAAGAAGAAGAGAGAGGACCCGCATTTGCAAGTTTCTTTTCCAGTGCATCAATTTTCTGAGTTAAACTTGAACTGACAGATTCGATTTTCTCCATAAGCTCATCAATCTTTTTTGTCATGTTCTCTTCAAAGGAAGTTTTTTCTGCTTGCGCTTCTTCATCTTCCTTTATTGAATCCTTAAATATCTTTACAAGAAAGTTAAGCTTTGAATTCACTTCCATGAACAATTCGCTTTCCTGAGTTTTTGCTTTTCTTTTCAGATTTTCAATTAGAAGTTTTTGTTTTAGTCTCAATTCTTCGTATTCTTTAACAAACTCAAGGTCCATTTTAGAAACTTCTTTCTTAGTCATAAAATTTTTTCATAAATAAATAATATAATGTTTCTTAACTCCTCAAAAATAATTAAAATTGATTTTACTTGGAAGACAGAATTAATTTGAGTTATATATTTCAATTAGCCGATTGTATTTTGCTGTTCTTTCCCCTCTTGCCGGCGCACCAATTTTTATAGAGGAATTCAATGCTACCGCCAAATCTGCTATGAAATCGTCACAAGTTTCACCTGACCTGTGAGAAACAATGATGTGCCATTTTTTTTCTTTTGCAGAATTCCATGCCTCAATGCTTTCTGAGAGTGTTCCAATCTGGTTTATTTTCAGTAGCAAGGAGTTGCAAAGGTTCTTGTCTTGGGCTATTTTTATTCTTTGTGGATTTGTTACAAGAAGGTCGTCCCCAACAATTAGAATTTCCTTCTTCTTTTCATTAAGAGGATTTATTGTGTTTAGTTTTGATTTGGATTTCATATATTTTGCAAATGATGCAAAATCGTCTTCAGCAAATGGATCTTCGATTGAAATTATAGGATAGTTCCCAATTAAATTATTATAGTAATCCATTAGTTTTTCTGAATTGATTTCTAAACCTGTTTCAGGCTCATAAACTTTTTTGTCTTTATTGTAAAAATCAGATGCGGCGGCGTCTAAAGCTATTGCTATATCACCAGTATATTTTGCAATCTCAATTGCCTCTACAAGCAAATCAAGCGCGTCTGTTGTCTTGGAGATTTCGGGCGCAAAACCTCCTTCATCCCCTACTGCTGTGCTTGATTTCCCGTACTTTTTATCTATCAAATCTTTTAGTACGTGATATGTCTCGGAAATGGCCCTTATTTTGTCTTCAACATTGCCGAATAACGGGATAATCATGAATTCTTGTATATTCAGTTCGTTTCCGCTGTGAAGACCGCCATTAATCACATTTGCAAACAGATGAATCTCGCTTAAATCGGTATTTTTCTTGTTTGTAAAAGCTATATTGTTAATCATCCTTGACAAATATTCGTAAGTTGGGAGATTGTGATATTTCGCACACGCCTTTGCAAAAGCTATGCTTATTCCAAGAATTGTGTTTGCACCAATCAGTTCCTTGTTTTCGGTACCATCAAGTTCAATAAGTTTTCTATCAAGTTGTTCCTGCGTCAAATCTATATTGATAATATCTTTTTTTATTTTATAGATATTTTCTATTGCTTTTAGTACAGATTTACCATGATAAATATTCTTGTTTCCATCTCTTAACTCACAAGCTTCGTGTATGCCAGTTGAAGCCCCAGAAGGCACTTTGAATGAACCGGTAGAACCATCTTCCAAAATTATTTTAACCTGAAGAGTTGGGTTTCCCCTTGAGTCCAATATCTGCAATGCTTTTATGTCTATTATAATCATATAAAAACTACTTGAAAAATATTTTATCTACTTTTATAACTACTTCTTTAGAAAAAATTGAATTTGATTAAGTTACAAATCCTTATCAATTTCCGAGATGACTTTCAATAGTTCTTCTTTTTTATCCCTGCTAAACAATATGTTGGTCTTGTACCTTTTCTCCCCATCTTGCGTGTACCAACCTTTTGATATTCCAATCAACAAGTTATCATTTTCCGGAGGTTGTTTTATATTTACTTCAATGAAATTATTCCCACCAACATCTACTATTTCCTGCTTTAATGTTTTCCATTCAGACATTTTTCTTAATACATAAACTTCTTTTTTATAAATTAATACTAAATTTATATAATTTCTAATGTATTTGGCAATTTAAAAACTTAATGGAAGTGCATTTTTGTTTGAAAATGGCACTTTTTAATAAATTTTTATCATAATTTTAGTTTGTATGCCTTTTGAACATATTCCCTTGCCATACGATGAGTGTTAAAATAACTGCCAGAGTTTCCTATGCTGAGTTTCATTTCTGCAACCCAGTTTGACTTGTCTTTTGCATAGAACATAGGAATTATCTTGTATTCAAGAGTTGTTATAAAATCCTGATATTCACAAATTGGGAACCCGCCTCCGTTCTTCTCAAAACTCTCTATCGCCCAACCATCAAGCCTTGAAAAATGACAGCAACCATTAATTGCAGCCTTCATCCCTGAAGTTCCTGATGCCTCATTAAACGGAATTGGAGTGTTAAGCCACAAATCGCATCCTGCAACAAGCTTTTTTGCAACATCGAAGTTGTAATTTTCCAAAAATGCAATGGAGACATAGTCTTTAAGCTCCCTGGATTTTTGGATGATTCTTCTCATGATATCCTTGCCAAGTCCGTCTTTCTTATGTGCCTTTCCCGAGAATACAAACTGAATCTGCTTTCCTAATCTTTTTAGGTTATCTATGTTCTGGAAAATAAGTTCTGCGTCCTTATATGCGATAAACCTTCTTGCAAAACCGATTGTCAGTACATCTTGCTTGAATTTTGAGTCAATTACATTGTTTTTGTTTACAAAATCAACTAATTCTTTTTTTGCATTCAGGTGCGCTTTGTATATGTCAGAATTTGGTATTTTGAATACTTGGTCAAGTTTTGTGAAATCTTTTTGCCAGCCAGGAATGTACCTGTCCAAAACCTCTTTGAGGTAACTATTCACCCATGCACTTGCGTGAACTCCGTTTGTTATGTAGTCTATTGTAAATTCTGGAAACATGTCTTTTGTAACCTCTGAATGCTTTCTTGAAACAGCGTTTACATATGATGAAAAGCTCATGGCAAGTTTTGTTGTGTTAAATTCATGTTCACCTGCCAGTTTTTTTATATGGAGCGGGATTATGTTTTTTTCGCCTTTAAAGTGGTCGTATATATCTTCGTACTTGAACTTGTCGTGGCCCGCAGGAATTGGCGTATGCGTTGTAAACACGCACCTTTCTTTCACCTGGCCATCATCCCAGCCATTTTTTTCGCCTAATGTTTTGTATAGTTCCAAGGTTAAAAAACTGCTATGCCCTTCATTCATATGATATTTTTCAATATTGTGTCCTAGCAGGTTCAATGCCCTCACACCACCAATGCCAAGTATTATTTCCTGAGAGAGCCTTTCACCATCGTACAAGTCCTCAGTTAATTGTTTTGCCCAACCGGGATTAGATTCCACATTTGTATCTAAGAAGTATATTGGTATTTTGTGATTTGTAACGCCTATATATTCATACTTCCAAATTTTTATAGTTATATCTTGTCCTTTGATGTTTACTTTTACTTGTTTGTTTAAATCTGTGAGTATGTTTTCATAGTCCCAATTATCGTCTACCTCAATTTGGGAGTCGTTTTCGATTTTCTGTTTGAAGTATCCGTTTTTGTATAGAAGTGTTATAGCGCAAAAAGGCACATTTAGGTCTGCCATTGCTTTTATTGTTCCTCCTGCAAGTATTCCAAGCCCTCCTGAATATGTTTTAATTTCGCCATTCAAACCAACTTCTGCACTAAAGTATGCAATTTTTATTGGGGAATTTGATTTCCTATCGTTCATCCTAATTATGTTATATGCCTAAGGAGTTTATATAAATTATAGATTACTTTTAAGTTAATAGAGGGTTTTGAAAAACTCTAAAGTTGGGAGATTTCACAAATGAAAAGGCAGTGAAAACCCCAAATTTTGGGTTTTACAACACTATCTTCTGAGAAGCTGAGAAAAAATGTAAGTTTTTTCAAAATTCTCAATATATGAAACTATGGTCGGCAACCACTAAACAAATGTTTATAAATAATCAAGTTTATATAATTATCATAATAGTATAGTTTAAACTTGCCTCATACTTGATTTTAATGTGATTATATAAAGAAAAAATGAGTGAAAACTAATAGAGATTAGTTTCTAAGATTAAACAATACTAGTTATAATTTGCAAAATGGATAGAAGATTCAATAGAGGAAACAAAAAACCGGAAAGACCAAAAGAAGAGTTTGTAATAGTTTTAGATGTAGTTCTGGACAATACCTCATCTTTTAAAAGCAATGAAAAAATCCAAGCCTTAGGTTATAATACCTATTCCTTGCTTGAACTTGTGACAAAACCTGGAGTTAGCGTGAAAACAGGACAGAAACTCTATGTTGGAGACGGAAAAAGAGATGAAGTCCAGTATATCAAGAGAATTCTGCCTTATGACCTTTTAACTGCAAGTGCAAGTTCAGAACTTAGTTATGTGGTAGAAGATATTATTGAAGAAAAAGAAGAGATGTTTGTAAACTTCTTCAATACGGCAGGCCCAATCTCACTAAGAAGGCACTCATTAGAGCTTATTCCTGGTGTTGGCAAGAAGAATCTTCAAATAATTTTTGATGAGAGAAGCAAGAAACCTTTTGAAAGTTACAAAGATATTAGTGAAAGATTGTCTTTCCTGTCTGATCCTATCAAATCCATTACGCAAAGAATAATGAACGAAATCAAAGGGGAGACCGAGCACAGATTTTTCTCCAGCATAAGTCTTCCTCCAAAAAAGGAGTAAGATTCAACTTCTGTTTTCATAATATCTTCTTAATTTCTTATATGAATAATGTATTGATAGAGCACCAGTTAAAAATAATACTCCCGATAGCAAAAAATCATATTGGACAAAGTTATCAAGGCCCCATTTGAGAAACCAGAAACCAAAATAGAAGAATATCCAATTGTAAAATATGTTTATGGTGCTGTTGTCGAGAATTCCTATAATTAGAACTCCAGTAAAAAAACCTATCAAATGTGCAATCTCGCCCTGGATAAAAGTATCCGGAAAATATATTCCTAGTAATGAAGATGCCAAAAAGATAAAAGCAAGAACCAGTATTATTGGAATATTAAAAATACCTAGCAGTCTCATTTTGAAAAAAGGCTCAAGCATCATTATGGCAGCAAAGATACCAAATATGCCGGCACTTGCACCAAGAACTATTGTTTGCGGACTGATTATGCTCTGAGACAAGTTTCCAATAATTCCTGAAAGCAAGAATATAAGCAAAAAATTTATTGAGCCTACTTTTTTCTCTAGCACAAGCCCAAACATAATCAAAATCAGCATATTCACAGAAAAATGCAAAAGGTTTATGTGCACGAAAAGTGATGTTATTAAATTAAAAAGGTTGAAACTATCGTATGAAAGTCCGTATTTTATAGAATTTGTTAAATTTATTTGCGGATAAGATATGAAATAGAATGTTATCAAATTTGCAAGAACCAGTAAAAATGTGATTAACGGGACATTTGTTTGAATTTTCAATTTCTCAATTATCTGAGCAGAAAGCTTGTTTTGAGGGTTTATTTTTTGCTCTTTCCTGAAATGGAGAATAGCTTTTTCATAGTTATTTTTCTCAATCTCTATTAAGCCAAGATAATAATTGACGTTTGCATGCTCTTTTTCTATTGCTAGTATCTCTTTTAGCAATAAAGCTGATTTGTCAAAGTTTTTGTTGTCATAATCTAATTGGGAGAGTTTGAACAAGGTTTCAATCTCAAGTTTTGAATTTTTCTCAGACTGTGCCTTGTGCAATGTTTTCGTCAATTCTTCAATTGGTTCAGAGATAGAATTATCTTGCATAATTTATCTTTAGGCAACTTCTTATATATGTTTTGTGTTATACTGGCTCGTAATTATATATTGTTTTGTGAATAGTAATATTTAAAAATAAAAAATGAATTAATTTAGTATGAGAAAACTGAAAAGGAAGAAAAACATCAATTTCCTGCTTGAAAACAAACATTACAAGACACTCCATATTTTCTTATATCTGGTTAGTGTTGCAATTATTACAATCATTTATTTTATCACATTACTTATATTTTCTGCATATGTGCACACTCTTGTTACCGTGATTGCTTCGCTTTTAATCGGTCTTTACATAGTCTTTAACAGAGACAGGATAGTTATGGCAGTAAGCGACCAGATGCAAGAGCGAAGAAGGAAAAGGTACAAGGAAACTTCAAAGGAGAACCTTAAAACGACATTGCGGAAGATTACTCCGAAGAATAAGAGGTTAAAACTTAACATCAAAGGAAGAACGTCTTTCAAAGAGAAAATCTACAATGTGAAGGAGAGGTTCTCGAAAAAGGACAAGAAAAAGAAAAGTAAAGTAGATTATATTGAGATTGACTAATGGTCCCTAGATAGAACTGGCACTATAGCAAGATTATACCCCGAGCCATTTTTACTTATTGATGTTGTCATCCTCGGAACTACAGGAACATAATTTAATGCAAACACCCTAAGATCATCGTAATCATTTCCCTCCAAATCCCCTTGTGAGATATCTAAAGTGTAAAAATTAATATTGTGATAACCCGATCTTGCAAGCAAATCATACAAAACATCTTTCTCATCCTCATTTACTCCTTCCAATTCTGATAAAAAAGTAGTTTCTTTAGTTATTATCGCTGCAATCAAATACTTGTCTGTTTCCAAAATATCCTCTCCTTCATTATATCCATTAAAAAAATCCCACGAAGTGAAAACATTAATCCTGTAACTTGGCGAGATTATGCTTGGTCTTGCATTAAATTCATCCTCACGATACAAACCTTCTGGAAGCAACATGTAATTTGCAACCACACTTATCTTGGTTTCTAATCTTTCTTCACTCCTACTTTGCCTGGTAGAAACATCTTTTTGGACTGTCAATTTTCTTTTCCTCTACTAATTTTTTTATAATCTTGCCCAAGGAGCATTTGCTTACCCCAGTTTGCTCTGCAATGTCTGCCTGTTTTACAGGTTCGCCTACATCTTTTAGGAATTTGCACACTTTTTGTTCATTGTCCATTTTCCTATATTTTCATGATTTTTGAGGTTTATAAAATTATGGTTGGAATTTTTGTAATTTATGGAAATTTATTCGTCACTTGAAAAAGATTTATCCGTGAAACTTACTTTTTTTGGTTTTCCCATTAATGAAACTTCTTTTCCAATTACTGATTCAGTATATTGTTTATTTTTTAATTCACATCTTTCGCCAATTATACTATTATTAATATTAACATCAGTTAATTTGGACCCCGCACCGATTGAAACATTAGGCCCTATAACACATCTGTGCAACTCAACATCGCTTGGAATAAAATAAGGCGGAATAAGAACACTATCGCCTCTAAGTATTGGGCCATTTCCAGGATAAAATTTATTTAAGAAATACCTATTTGCAGCATGGAGCACTTCTTCTCTTCCACAATCAAACCATTTTTTCACTTCTACTGGCTGAACTGACAAACCTGAATCTTCTACATATTTTTTTATTACTTGCACAAGTTTATATTCGCCACTAGGCTCATCAGTAATTCCATTTTTATGAAAATGGTCCAACCAAAATTTCACATCTCTTGCTGATTTAAAATAATAAGCACCAATTATTGCCAAATTTGATTTCGGGTCCTTTGGTTTTTCTTCAACTTCATATACCTCATTCATTTGGTTTATATTTAGCACACCATAATGTGTTGGAGAATCTACTTGCATTGCAAAAATTGCTGCATCCAAGCCCTTCTTTCTAACATTTTCCAAATCTGCTTTAATGTCAAAATCTATTAATGTATCTGCACCAAATACTATGTACAATTCCTCATTTAAAGCTTCTTGTTCACTTTCAGACAAAGATAAAAATTCTGCATCAGATAGCATGTCTTCAAGACCGATTCTTACTGCGCTTCCGTCGCCATCCCTTTTTACCTGCTCTACAAACTCACAGTCAAAACCATGCGAATTTTTCTGCACATGTTCTATTATTTTTTCTTTATGATGTCCAACAACCAAAGTTACCTTGTTAGGTTTTAGTTTTGCCACATCTTCTAACACATAATCCAGAATTGGCCTGCCTGCAACAGGGATTAGGGCCTTGGAAGTTACAAATGTGTGTGGCTGGAGCCTGGTTCCTCCGCCTGCTACTGGTATTACTACTCTCATAATATTATCTCGATTTTCGAGTATATAAATATTGTGTGTCAAAAAATTAGACATGACAAAGAAAAAAAATTTATTTTTTTAGTTCTGATATAATTATAGGAGAGATATCTATTTTGTTTGTTTTGTGAACAATTGTGTTTACAGTATGTATCTCATCAAAATGTTTTTTCATTTTATCAAGCCCATTTTCTACAAAAAGGCCATGCACTCCGATTGCAATTATTTTTTTCGCACCGAGTTGTTTTGCTTTTTTGGCTGCCTTTATCATAGTATTTCCAGTACTGATTATGTCATCAACAATTATTACATTCTTTCCATAAAAATCTATCTGCTCTTTCATCTGAACATCCACATATCTGGAGGAGTGCCTGATTTTTTCAAGCACTGTGTCTTTCACACCAACAATTTTTGAAATCTCATCTGCCCATTGATATGATTCCCAATCAGGACCTACAATTATTTCATTGTAATATCTCTTTTTTATAAATTCTGCAATTACTTTATTTGCAGTTAAGTTTTTTGCATTGTTTGTAAACACATCCCCCATTTTTGGGATTCTGTGAAGGTGAGGGTCTATTGTTAGAAGTTTATCAAAGTACTTGCTTAGCAGTTCTGCCATAATTGGAGCAGACACACATTCCCCATCATTGAATCTTTTGTCTTGTCTCATAAAACCAAGATATGGGGCAACTAGAATTACTTTTTTTGCACCTAACTCTTTTGCAGTTTTTGCCGCGAAAATAAGATTGATTAATGTTTTATTTGGGTTTGGCTGAAAGCTTTCAACAATTATCAATTCTTTATCTTTTAAATTTGATTCGTATTTCAAATATAGTTCCCCATCAGGAAATTTGTCAACTTTTGTTTTGAAATATTTTACTTTTAAGCCATTTGCAATTTTCTTTGCAAGAAGTTCGCTATTATTTAATGTTGTTACAATCATAATATGTTTATTGATAAAAATATATATAAAATTTAGTCACTAGAAATAAAGAGTGATTTTAAAATTACAAGAAAATTTCTTTCACTTTTAGTGTATTTTTTGCAGTCTTGATTAGACTCTCATCGAGGATGATTGCCTCGAATTTTGTGTGGTCTGCAAATGAGGATTCGTCAAATTTAATTTCTTTTGCCTTGTTGCTTGCTAGTTCGTAATTTTTGTTGTTTGCAAGGTCTAACAGGTAGATTTTGCTGTCGTATTTGATAATTTCTGCAAGCTTGTTTTCGCCGTAGTTGAAGATTAACCTTTTCCTTCCGAAATCGTTCGCCATCTGCTTGTTTTTAAAGTCCCTTATTTCTGAGAAAACATTTCTTACTTCTTTTAGAGTTTTGTTCACTTCTGTTACTGTCAAAGTTCCTTTCTCGTAATCAGATTTTGCTTTCATCATAGATTTTACAGAATCTTTTACAAAGGAAGGCATTTTTCCTGATTTAACAAAGTCTTTTTCGAATTTAGCAAAGATGTCTTTTTCTGTTGCTTCGCTTAGTCCTGGAAGCGTCCTTAGTTGTGAGAGAAGTTCTGCATATGAAGTCAGGATTGATTCTTTTGTTTTCTCTTCTGACATTTGCTCGAACATTTTCTTAATATTTTTCAAGTAGTCTTCTGAATCTTTGATTAGTTTGTCAACTTCTGCTCCTTTTACTTCATAATCTCTGTTGTGTTCGATTTTCTTGAAAAGGGCAACCACATTTTCAAGTGTTTCAACATCTTTTTTAGTTACTGATTTTTCTTTTGCAAGAAGTACTTCCTTAAACATTTTCACAGTTTCTTTTGGGGTTGTAGGGTTGTACCCTTTAAGCATTAAAATCGCTTGTGATGGAGAAAGAACAGAATTGTAAATATCATTCATAACTATGTCTGCGAACATTTTTTTTGCCCTTTCTATTAGTTGTGTTCCAACGTTCATGTGCATGTCGATTGCTTCAGCGGATGGTCTGATTTTACCAAGTTTCAATAATTCTTTCCATGCACTATAAATTCCTCTGTCGTAAAAAGGAACACCATCTCTTAGGAAAGTAAACATCACCGGGTGTGCGTCTTTTAGTGCGTCCCAGAAGTCTGTTAGAAGATATACTTGTGCATGTAGCTGGATGCCAGTTATCTGTGCCACTTCGTGTGCCATTTGCCATACAATTCTTGTCAGCTGGTCTTTTACCTGCGCCCTTGGCATTCTTTTCACATCAGTGTCATCCACCACTACAAACACATCAAAGTCATTAGATTTCTCTCCTCTAAGCCAAGAACCTGCTCCTGCATACACAACCACATACTTCTCGAATTTCTGCAAAAGCATGTTTCTGTGGATGTCGATAGATTTAAGTGCTGAGATGAAGCCTCTGTGGTCTTCATATACAAAAGATGAACCTAATGTTTTCAGATCGTCGTAAATAGCATCAAAACAGTTTTCCCTAAGAATGGAAATACTTGTACCTTCGAACTTGATGTTTTTGTTTTTCTTAAGGTGGTATTCAAAGTATTCCTGGCCCATCTCGTCTCTTTTTTTTTCTTCTACAAGAAGTTTGTCAAAATCGTTCTCGAGAAATATTTTCGGATTGAATTGAGGGATAGGATGTTCGTAATCATCAAAAAGAAAGTTAAGTGTTAGTTTGTCGAAATTAGGAATCGGCATGTTGTTTTTGAATTCAATTTCAGGCGTAATGTAAGTTCCAATGGATTGTTTGGATTTTTTATTAATTGCATCTACAACTTCCTGAATGTCCTTTTGTTTTTCCAGAAGCTTTTTCTTCAAATCTTGCGGGAGTCTTGCTATCTCTTTCTCAAAAGCTGTCATCTCCTTTTTTTCTTCCTTTTTTACCTTGTTGCTATTAGTCATAAAAAAGATATATATAGTATATTTATAAGTGTTTCTTTAAACTGCGTTTTTGTTAAAATTGGTTTGTGATTATTTATGTCTAAGTTCATCTTCCAACTCTTTTGATATCAGAACAAGAATGCCTTCTTTTTCATAGAATTTCGCCTTGCATTTTGTGCAAGTTAAATCGTCGCCTTTTTGCTTCAAGTCTGAATTGCAGTTTGGACAACAAATAAGGTCAAGAATTATTTTATCCATTTTCTGTTATTAGGTTGTATACAAATTTGTCTACAAGAGTTGGCATAATCTTTGGATCGTCAGTTAGGAATTCAAGACAACCATTTTCATCCATGTAAACCCCAGTTGTATTTGAGTATGGATTAAAGAGGATTATTTTATGACTTAAAGTAGATTGTGTACAATCTGTTTCGTTAATCATCTTAAAATTGTCCTGCTCGAAATTGAAATCAAATATTTGCCTTAGCGTGCTTAAAAGCATAGTGGAACCTTTGGATACTTCTCCATTGTCTGTTCCTATGTAATCAAGGAAAACGAATGTAAACTCGTCTGTATTTAATATGTCCATTTTATTTGGTTCTATTGTGTAATTCAAGGAATCCAATTCATCAGGAGCGGTTCTGAATTTGATGTTGTAAGTGGTTTCTCCTTGCTTATAAGGATAAGTGTAAAATACAACTTTGATTGATTCGTTTATAGTTGTTTCATCTTCGAAGAACTGATAAGAGTAGTATGCAAGTGCGAAAAGTCCTGCAAAAGTTAGTAAGACAATTACATAATGGTACCAGGATGGTTCACCAGAATCGTCTGCTTTTTCTGCCTTAACTTTCTCCACTTTCTTTTTTTTCATAGTATTTGGTAAAAGTAAGGAGTATATAAATTTGACGGAAATTTTAAATTGAATTTATTTCCTTGATTAACTTGTTGAATTCAGTTTTTGTTTTGTTTTGTTGTTTCCCTTCGAAGTTTATTCTTACAACATTTTCTGTGTTTGATTTTCGTATGTTGAACCAGTGTGTGTCGAAATCGAAAGAGTATCCGTCAATGTCTAAAGTAAGGTTTTTTTTGTATTGTTTTTTGAGTGTGTCTAACACTTTTTTCGAGTTTGATACTTCCAGATTTGTTTCTTCTATTTTGTAATATTTTTTATATTTTTCAAGCATTTGTGAGAAGGTTGTTTTCGGGTTTTGTTTTATGTTCTGTGCGACTATTTTTAGTATGTGTATGAGCGCCATGTCCGGGTTGTCGAAGTATTTGAAGTCCCGGAAAAAGAGGTGCCCAGATAGTTCTGCTCCGAAAATAGATGAGTGTTCCTGCATGTAGTCTTGGTAAAAAGCCCTTCCTACTCGGAGTAATTTTAGTTTAGATTTTTTACTTTCTGCAAGCTCTGAAATGTGTTTAGATGCTCTTAAGTCACATACAAAATTTTCTTTGGATTTGTTTTGTGAGATAAAGTAGTCCATTAATAATGCTATTATGTAGTCAGGAAAATCGAATTCTTTTTTTTCATCGAAGAATATTATTCTGTCTCCATCACCATCAAATACTGCGGCGAAAAATGATTTGTTTTGGGTGTTTTTTAAGTATTCTTTTGCCTTTAACGGGTCTGGAGAATGGTTTGGAAAGTTACCGTCTGGCGTGTCATTTAGCAATGTGCAATTAAGGTTAGTTTGTTTGATAAATTCCTTTACTGCTAATGAACTTACTCCTGATGAAAAGTCTAATGCGAAGTTTAGGTTTTTTAGTGTGTTTCTTTCCTCTTCTGTTAATGTTTGATTGAAGTAATCTTTTAAGAATTGTGTGTACTTTTCTGTGTTATATTGTTTTTCTATTTCATTGTTTTGTATGAATTCGTTTAAGTCCATTGCTGAAATTGATTCTTTAATTTCTTCGTATTCCTGTGTCTTGTTATCAGCATCTTTTTTTATTATTTTCTCAAAGTCTTTTAATCCATTTCTTGAATCGAAAGATTTGCCTTCATGAATTATTTTAAATCCGTTATATTCTTTTGAGTTATGTGATGCTGTAATCATAACTCCAGAATTTGTGCCTTGAAATAGTGAGTAGTAAAAGTTCGGAGTTGATGTTCTTCCAAGAAAGATTGGTGTTGCTTTTGAATCTATGATTCCTTGCATGAAGAATTTTGAGAGTTGCTCGTATGAAAGTCTTAAGTCATGTCCTACTTTTATCTTTTTTATGTTTAGGTGTTTTGGAAGATAGTATCCTATCAAGTAAGCTTCTTTTTCTGTAAGTTCTTTCCCGTATATTCCTCTTATGTCGTACGCCTTGAATATGCTCATACTTATTTTTGCAAGAAAGAAGTATTTAAATGTTTTGGACTTAAAAGAAGGGGTTAAAGATTAATTGATTCTTTCAAGGTCTTTTGAAACTTTATCACTCCACCAAGTACATACATACGGCCAAGATTTTTTACCTGGGTCGATATTATCTTCATAACACCATTCATATTTAGTTTTACCTCCTGTATCAACATGATTTGCACTGTGTGTTTCTGGCCATGAATCTATATAAAAAATCTGGCTTCTTTCAGTATTATCCTTGTTAGTTACAAACACACCATAAGGGTAACCACCTTGAGCAAATGCTTCATTTTTATGCATGTTATTCCCATAATCTCTTAAATCGTCTTTTCTCTTACATACAACATCTCCTGCAACTGCCCCGTCATGGTCAACATCCAGTTTCCAGCATAACCACCATTTAGGCCAATTCCAAGTATCTGGTTTTTCAAAATGGACTTCTATCCAGGTTTGCTTATGGTTACCAGGATCCCAGGTTATATCTGTTATTGTTGTTTTTATTGGTATATCATTTAAATGGTTTGGTTGACTTGTAGCTAATTCCACCCAGTCAACTATTTCCATAGTATCTATTTCATCTTCTGCAACACAGTTTGCCTCCACTTTTTCAAGGTTGCCTGCTTGAACTATTGCACCACAAAAAATATTTTTAGAAAAATCACAAGTCGTAGGTCCTGCATGTGTGCTTGGCCAAGTCACCCATTGGATTTTTGTTCTTTTTTTCATGCCATCTTCAGCATATACTAAATATACTCCATAAGGGGTCCCCGGTTTTAAATTAAGTCCTTTTATAGCTATATTAGTATTTACATCAATTACATTCCAATCCCAACCACCACAAATAGTTTTTGTTTCTACAGTATCATACCAACAAATACCTTGTGAAACACCAATTTTTCCTCCTCCATATCCATGTGGATCCCAAGACGAAGTGTATTCTGGCCAAGGCTCGTCTGCAAAAACCACTTGGTGGCTTACAAAACCTGCAGGGAAAGTTACATCAATATCGGCATCAATCTCAGTATTCCTTACATCTGCTCCAGCCAACATCTTCACATTAGTAATGTCTATCTCGTCACATATTCCTTTTGAACCCACGGTTATTGCTTTTGGAAGCACTAGTTGATATTTGAATCTAAGTTCTTCAGCATTATTGTCTATCCAAAAATAGGTAAGGTTGGAGTTGTTGATGTGTGTAAGATATATATGTGAAATTCCTACGCTTTCTGCACTATCTCCTCCTCCTTCATGTACCATTTCTATTGTGTTTGTACCATCGTTAAAGTTGAATTGACCTAAATATTCCAAACCTTCTTGGTCTTTTCTACATGCATCTGGGTCGTCCTTGCTTACTGGGCCCATGTTCCCATTTACTTCCATATGGAATTCTTCTGCGCCTTGGCAATTGCTTTTATACTCAATTCTATCTACGCCACCGAATAATGCGTATCTGCCAGTTCCATTTACATCTGCTTCTTTGCTTGACCTTCTTGGTTTTGAACCAGAACCCACCCACATATGATTTGGCGGGAACCAGCTAAATTTTTGGAAGTCTTGCACTTCGTTACATTCAACTTCGCTTAGATTAAATTCAGAACCATTTTGATATTTGAATGGCAAGTTCATATCTGTTATGTTTATTGTAATATTAAATTTGGTTAAGTTTGTTTCATTGTTAAAGTTAGAATTGTTAAGTGTTATTATGTCAAATCTTTTCTGCTTTGCCTCAATTAATGTTGAGTTTATTGTGTTATTGATGTAAGTAGTGTTTATTGTTCCGTTTTTGTATTGAGTTACGTTCGCATAAACTTGATTTACAAAATCATTGAAATTTTTATTGTATATCTCCTCGCAATCAGAACCCATCCTAATTATACCCCAAGTGAATTCGCTAAAGTGTGAAATTTTTCCTACTATCTCTTTTGTTGTTTTATTTACATAGCCATTTTGCAATAAAACAAATTTGCCTTTCTCATTGTCGTATACTCCAATTGCAAGTTTGTCTTCGTTAAAGCCTTCTGGGAGAAGTAAATCTGCATATGAGATTCTTAGTTCAAAATACCATTCAAACATAGCGCCAGAAGGACTGAAATCTATTATTAAATTCTTGTTTGGTTCGTTTTTGATTTCGTATTCGATTTTTTCCAAAGGTCCATCATGAAGCAAAGGTTCCATGTCTTTTGGGATAAAAAGCTTTACTCTTGAGTCTAATATTCTAATTGTTTGGTCCCTTTTGGTTTTTCCTTCTGGGTTCAAATCAAATTCAATTTCTCCTTTAAGTGGTATGTCAAACGAATAGTCTGAAATGGATGACTTTGAGCCTCTATTTTCAAAGGTTACACCATATTCAACATTAACATTTACAGTGTCCTTGTCTTGCCTGTTTCTGCTTGCTTTAACATCAATTTCGTCGTAATAGAATTTGAAGTCAGGATATGCCGTTTCAATTCCACCTTTACAGACATTAAAGTTTGTTTTTATAAAATTTGCAACTCCGTCTGGCCCGTAGAGTAACATAGCATCATTTGTAAGAACATCGATACAATCTTCAAAGTATTCCTCGATGTTTCCTTTTTCATCATTCACATTACTGAATGTGCCCGTGTAATCCTTGCTTGATAAATCCTTGTCATTATTACTTACTGATATTACAATAACTAATCCTATAATTATCAAAAATCCAAGGATAATGAACATGCTTAACTGAGATTTCTTGTATTTCATAAGTTAGAATGCATGTTTTTTGTTTATAAATGTTTTTAGTATGAAATAGAAGTAAAATAATTGGTAAAAATTTTATTTCTTTTTTATTTCTACTTCAATTCCACCAATCCAGGAAGTTGTAAGGTTGTACAAGTATCCCATTAAAAGTCCAGAAATAAATCCTAAGAACCCGTATAAAATTGGGAAAAGTATTATACCGGAGATTAACGTAATTGCGATGCTACTTGTGTTTGATTCGGGACTGAGAAATGTAATCAATATAATTATTACTCCTATAATCAAACCTATAAATACATACAGCAAACCCAAAACTTTTGCAAGCGATAGTACTCCAATTTTCTTTATTTTTTCCATAATAAGTATTTCTGTATGAATTATGTTTAGAAATGTTTTGTACTATGGGAAATGAAATATGAATCTTCCAATTATAAAAAAAGATACAATATTAATGCAAGTAAAAAAATAGACCCTCCCGCAATAGCTGTCCCAAGAAGTATTACTATTAAAACACTTTTCCATGTAAGTTCATCAAGTATTCCGGGTTTTATTCCTTTCTTTTTGTTCTCCTCTATTTTTTTTTCATATTCGGTCTGCTGAGTCATAGTTTTTTTTGACAGGTAATTTATTAAGGGGCCATAAATTAAAAATACAAACAATGTTATGAGAAAGGAATTCCTAAGGAAATTTTCAGGATATTTCTGATATAGATACCAACTAACTAAAGAGAAAGCCAGTATGAATCTTATTAACATGTTTAATACAAATTTTGGATTGAAATTCATAATATAGCATTCAAAAGAATGGTTTATAAACATTTTGTATTCTGGAGAATGATAAGCCCTCCCTCCGGGATGCTCAAAAATCGCTTTGCTAGATTTTTGGCACCAAAGGTGCGAAAAAATTACTTTGTAATTTTTAGCACTTTGAATTTTCGTACCTCAAATTTAAAGTTTGAAAAATCCCTGCAGAAAATATAAAAAGCCCTCCCTCCGGGATTTGAACCCAGGTCCCCAGCTCGAAAGGCTGGAATGATTGGCCGGACTACACCAAGGGAGGATTATTAGAAATAATCACTAGTCCTTATTTGTAAATTAATTTGAATCGATTTAAAAATGTTTCTTATTTTTAAACAAATTCTTTATGAAGCCTATGCAATACACAGTCAAAACTTCTTTGAAGTTTTTCGGTGCATTGTTCGTAAACTCACAATGGATTCGAACTCTTGTCGTTCGAGTAAACGATCCCGGGGAGATTCGAACTCCCGACCCACAGCTTAGAAGGCTGTTGTCATATCCAGACTAGACCACAGGACCAATAGTATTAAAGTTTAAAGCCTTCGTGAAAGGCTGTTGTCATAGTCTGCGAGTGAGCAGACCAACGAACGCAGTCTGAAAGACAAGTGACCTTGTCTAGGCCGACCACAGGACCAATAATGTATATTAATAAATACAAATAATGTATTTTTTATTATAAATATTTTGAAAATAAGTTTTTAAACTTATTTAATGTATTGAATTGTTGTTCTAACGGTTAATTTTGTTGAACCAACATTCAATGCTTTTCTTCCTAACTCTTCTTGGCCTTCCGGCAAGTGCAGTTCCATTAAGGATTTTCCTTTTGTAACTCTTGCTGCTGTACCGATAGTTTTACCGAAACTATGTTTCATACCTGTTGAAAGCCTATCCGCTCCCGCTCCTGCTGCCAGAGGGTTTTCCCTAATAACATGGTGAGGATAAACTTTAAGCTGGAAGTAAAAACCATTTCTTCCAAGTTTAGTTTCAATTCTTCTTAATATTGCAATCCTTGCAGATTCAATTGAGTTAGTTCTGATTTGTGCATCATCTTTTGAAATCATTGCCAATTTAATTGGAAAGTTTTTACCTTTGTTTACCAAATCTCCCATGTCAAATTTGATGATTTTCTTACCAGGTCTTGCTTTTACAAATGCTTTTTTCCTATATTTGGAAAATCTTGTGTAAGGTCTTTCCAAAGTTCTATAGGCTGTCCACTTTCTCAGTTTTGCCATTTTAACAATTTACCTCCGTAAATTTTAAAATTGTACCGAAAAAAATTTTAATTTTTGACTGTACCATTTTATGCCACCTTCACTTTTGCACCAATCGCTTGACCAGGCATTCCTTTTTCAAAATGCACTCTTACTGCTCCTTTGTTACCATGAACAGCTGAAACAGTTCCTTTAATCTCTTTTTTATCTTTACCTTCACAAGTGTAAACCACACTTTTACCAATCAAGCCTTCTGCTTTTTTCTTATCAACATCTGGAATTAAAACTATCATTTGATTAGTTGTTTGGGTTTTTCGACCTCTTCTGTAATTAACAATAATTCCTTCCATTTTACTTATTTGATGTTTTGATAATTAATTCCTTACCTTTTTTGGTAAGAATTTTACCCGCACTTGGTTTACTTACTTGTTTAATAAGTCCTGCTTTTTCAAGTTGCTGCAAAGATTTTCTGATGATGTTTCTTGATGCATTAACTTTAATATCAGGCCTTACACCTCTGTTTTTTCTACCTCCGTAGAATTTAGCCAATCTGTTAGTTCCAACAGGGCCATATTTGTTTACCTTCTTTAAGATTGATGCAGTTCTTACTGTCCACCAATCCTTGTTTACTGGAGGTCTTTCTTTATGGTTACCAGTTTTTACAAACTTTGCCCATTCAGGTGCTTGCACTTCCTTAATTTTTGCAATTTCTTTTACAAGTTCACTCATCTTTCTTTACCTCTTTTTTTTCTGTTTTTTTAGCAGTTGTTTTTTTAGCTTCTTTTTTAGCTGGCTTTTTTTCTTCAGTTTTCTTTTCTTCTTTTTTAACTTCAGTAGCCTGCGCTTCTTTTACTTCTGCTTTTTCTGTTGTTTTTTCTGATTTTTCTTCAGTTTGAGGTTCTGCTTGAACTTGAACAGATTCATATGCTTTCAATTGCTTGTCAACACCTACCTCGCTTAAGTTAACCAATGTTTTCTCGCTTCCGCCAACATCAGTTTTCAAAGCAATTACACTTACTTTTCCAGGAGGATTTTTGATACCATTTGCCCAAATTTTTTCATTAAGTTCTTTGCAAATGATAACGTTGTCTGTTTTCATGTGTTTCTCAATAAACTCTTTTAAAACAGACACAGCTTTTTTACTCCTTCTCCACTTAGGTGCAAATTTTGTTTTTCTTCTAAGTGGGACTACATATTCCCTTTTTAGCTCTGCCATTTTTATTGGAAATTTTTTTTTAAACATGAAAATTCTATGTGAATAGAACGCTCATTAGTATAAAAAGAATAAATATCGCTTTTTAAAGGTTTCTTATTATTTAGATTATTAAGTAGTATTATGTGTGAAGAATCAATTACAGAAATCAACATGTTTATAAAGAAATGAATTTTAGTTAATTTAATAATATGGTATCAAATCAAACAATGCAAAATGGAAACAAAATGAGTCATTTAAGAACACAACAATTAGAAAAGATTTTAAATGAAACAGTAGATTTAAATAAAAAAAGAATAGGTATTTTTAGAATATTTCAAGAAGATAATACTTTATTAGTTCATAATAAAGAAGCAAATTCTAGTAATATTGTTAGTAATCTTTTTATTGGAGTTGTTCCATATATTGATGAAGCAACAGAAGAAGTAAGATTTTGTTATAGAGTTACTGGAAAAGTAAAAGGAAGCCCACAACATTATTTAGAAGCAGAAATTAATGAACAAGGATTCCTAACTAGTTTATCTTTAACAAATGATTTAGGAATTAGTTTTAATGCAAATACCGAAAATCAACAAAAACTTAATTATGTATTTGATGAAAATGAACTTTATGTAGAAGCTGGAAAAGGATTGCTACATATTCAAAAAATCTAAAAACAATTTTATTTATATTTAAATTTTCTAGTGTAACCGCAATTCTTACATATGTAATCTTTGGTTTTAGTTGTTTGATTTAGTCTTATTTCTCGTGTTTTTGTTGTTTGGTAAGTGTTGCATTTCTTGCAGAATTTGAGTTTTTGCTCTCTTGTTAGTCTTATGTTGAAAGCTTGAGAGATTTTTTTTATCTCTTGTATGTATTTATTATCGAATTCAGGTCTGAATCTGTTGTCTAGAAGTTTGAAGTAGTAGTTTATGTTCTCGTTTGCAAGCTGAGTTTTTAGTTGTTTTAAGGATTGCTTCATCTTTTAGGTTTGATTATTTTCTTGATTTTTTTTATGAATTGGTTTTTGTATGTGATTTCTTTTTTGTTTTTTAACGCAGTTGCTATCTCTTTGAGGTTTAATTCTTCTACTTCTTTTCCGTTTGGTGCGAATGCGTAGTATTTTGGTTTGAGTTTTTGTTTGAGTACTTCTAATTCTTTCTTGCCTGCATTGTCTCCGTCTAGGAAAAGTATTGTTGTTTTGTTTTTCGTTAGTTTTCTTATGGAGTTTGGCGTGTCGCTTCCGTTGAAGGAGAGGATGTTGTCGTATCCGTTTTTTATTAGGTTTGCCACATCTGCTCTCCCCTCTACAAGTATGATGTCTTGTTTTGTTTCAATGTCTTCTGTACCAAATATGTTTGTTTGATATTCAATTATTGATTTCTTTTTTAAGCTCGTTTTTATGTTGGTTGTTATTGTTTCTGAATCTGGAAGCTTGTTTTTTAAATTTTCTAATAGGGTTTCTGCCCTTTTCATTATCTGCTTTCGTTTCTCCTCTCTTTCGTCTTTGATTTGAGTTATTTTTATTGTGCCTGTGCAATGGCCGATTTTTGTTATGCTTTCAAGGGCTGCTGCAACAAGGCTCACTTCTATCTTGTTTAAGGCAGTTGGAATTCTGAATAAACCTGTTGTTTTTGTATTTGTTTTTTTCAGAAATATATCTATTCTTCCAAGCTTTCCTGTTTTTTGCAAGTTGGAAAATTCAAGTTCTTCGCCAATAAGTCCTTCAGTTTGGCCGAAAAACGAACCGATAAGGTCTGGTTTGTCGATATGGCCTTTTACATCGAATTTGCCCTCTATTACATATTTAGTGGAACTCATTGCTACTTTCATAGTTTATTAGAATAAGTTTTTGTTTATAATAGTTGTTAAAAAGTTAATGTGAAAATATTTAAATCAATTGAATTAGGAAATAATATGTTTAAAGTTTTTTTGTTGCCTGAATTCAAAAAGAAAGTTAAAAAAATTTTATCTAAAAAAGAACTAGAAGAGTTAGAGAATTTTATTTTAAATGAACTTACAACAAATGGAGATAAAGTTGGAGATCAATTAAAATATCCATTTCTAAGAGAGAAAAAAATCTCCGGAAAGAGAATTTATTGGCTTGTTTATAAAGACATTGCACTTATTTTACTTGTTGAGGCAAGCAATAAAAAAGCTCAACAAAAAACCATAGATGAAATTAAACTTTACTTGCCAGAATATAAAGAATTTGCATATCAATTGTATGAAAAGTTAAAAAATAATAAGGATTAATCAAGTAAAGAACCCTTCTTGAATTCCTCAACATTGCCTGCTTTTAAGTCTTCAAGCCCTTTTCTAAATTGTTCTACTACTTCCCAATCTACTTCTTTATCAAGTGATTTTAACCTATCATATTCTTCTTTGGGAATAGTTACCATCTCTGTCATAATAATTATATGTAATTATTAATTTATATAGTTAACTATAAATAAAAATAGGATATTATTAATCCATTAAATCAACTAAATCATCAGTTGTCAGTTCATTATCATTTGTTGTTGTATCGTCTGTGTCTTCATCGTCAGTACTGCTTTCTTTTCCTTTGTAATAGTCTCCAGAGGAGATTGGAACTATTGGCATATTTAGTAGTAGGTAAGAGGTTTTTCCTACAAAGCCTCCAAGAGTGATTGTGAAGGAGTTTTCATCAATTCCGTCTGTGTTGTTTAGAGGGATGTTTACCGTGTCGTATCCTGTTGCAGAATTATCCGCAGATATGTTTGTTGCATCAAATAATGGTATTTTTTGCTTGATTCCGTTTTGTTTGTAAGATACAACTACAAGGTATTTTCCTGTTCCTTCTTCTGGACCTTTTATGTAGTAGGAATATGTGATTGTAGTTGTATTATCAGGAGTTATCATTGTCCTTTTTGCTCTTAAGTCTCCAATCACTTCTAAACAATTAGGGTCGTTTGTTGAAGAAGATGGTTTTGTTTCATCATAGTCATTTTGACAACCATATTGAGTTACTCCTCCACCATATTCCACTTCTTCGTCCAGGTATCCATCTATTTTCGCTAGACATAGTTGTGAAGGCACATCGTTTTGCAAAATTGAAGGTAATGATGAGTAGTCTGCTTCGAAGCCGAACAGTTTTGCTGCTTTTTGCGCATCTGGATCTGGGTTCAGGAATGCGGTTATTGTTGCATATGCAAGTGCATTGTACTGTTTTGCTTCTCCTTTTTGTGCCTGCTCTGCAGCTGCAATAACATTATCATAATCCTGTTCACATTTTTCTTTATCTGTAGCACTACTACAGGAAAATTCTTTTTGGTCCTCAAGATAATTAATATACCCTTCCAAAGTACCATGTTCCTCAATACAATCTTCATCATTCCCGCAAACATTTTTAGGATCATGAGCTAAATAAGAATTATAATCTAAAGTATCGTATTCACTATCTTCCCCAAAAGTCCCATAAGATTTCTTTTTCATATAATCTTTTATAGCATCATTGTATGCATCCACATCCAATTTACCATTTTCATCTGTATTTTGTCTTCTAATGTCACTTAAATCCTTACTTACTCCTGCTTTTATTATGTCCTCATTACTAGTAAAATCAAATGCCTTACATACAGATTCTATCAAAGCACCTTTACAATTTTTCGTTTGCATCAAATCAGCCACATGATCTTTTGTTTTCTGATCAACATCAGGGTCAAGTAACAAATCAGTTAAAGCAGAATCATCTGCATTAGTTAACCATTTCTTTAATTCCTCATTCTCTTTTTCTAAACTTTTTATATATTCTTTTGAACATCCTGATTTCTCGGAATTTGCATTACAATCATCTATTTTATCCTGATTCGCATATATTTTATCAATATAACTTGCAGTTGCTTGAGTACTTGGAGGTATACCTGCATTTTGAAATTTCTCCCCAAGTTCTTTATTTTTATAATTTTTAGGATCTTTTTGCCATTCTTCTATTTGCTTTTTCAAATCTTCTTGTGTTTGAACCCATTTATTTTTATCATCATCTTCTATATCCCAAGTATCATAAGAAGTGCCATCTTTAAATCTTATTATAATGTCTCCATCAGAATCAGTATAATAATCAAGAACTTCTTTAATCTTACCATCAATTTCAACATATTTTAAACCATCATCCTTGTTTTCAGGAAATAAATCTAAAATATTTTTACGATCATTAGGAATAGCAGGTTTTTGTGTTGCTGTTTGAGGAGAGTAGGTTTCAATAGCATCATTCATATCTTTGATAAAATCAGAAGAAAATCTTCCATCCCCTTTACTATCTTCATCTTTTAAATAATTATAAGTTTGAGGAGTAACAACTTCACCATTAACTACATAAGCTACATTGCCATTGCCATCATCTAAAACTTCAAAATCATTAGAAGTTTGATCTACGCCAGAAGTAAGATCTTTCTTAGTTCCTTCAGGAGTAAGTTTAACTATATCTTTAGAATTATCAACTAAGCTGATTTCACCACTAATCAAACCATCAACTATCTCTTGAGGAGTCCGACCTCCAATATCTAATGTTTCCCCAGTATAACTACCATCTTGTTTATCTACCACTTGAGCAATACCATCACCATTATCAACCAAACTAATTTCACCATTAGCAAGAGCATCAACTATCTCCTGAGGAGTCCTTCCTGTAGCCCCACCAGTATTAGATTCAGAAGGAATATTAGAATCCTTATTATTTGTTAATGTAACTATATCTTTAGAATTATCAACTAAGCTAATATCTCCACTAATTAAACCGTCAACAATCTCTTGAGTACTTCGACCACCAAGATCTAAAGTTTCTCCAGTATAACTGCCATCTTGTTTATCTACTACTTGAGCAACACCATCGCCATTATCAACTAAACTGATTTCACCCTTAGCAAGAGCATCAACTATCTCCTGAGGAGTCCTTCCTGTAGCCCCACCAGTATTAGATTCCGGAGGAATATTAGATGGACTTTTTGCGGAATTTTGGTTTGTATTATAATTCATCGGAGACTCTGAAAAAAATTTCGTATTTGAAACTGGTTGATTATTTATCACATATTTTGGTTGACCAGTATTTTCATCATTATAAGCAGTATAAACTTTCCCAGTATTTACATCTTCATAACCATAACTTTGAACATTTCCAATTGCATCTGTGATAACAATAGTTTTACTTCCATCTGCATCAACA
>JBFHXM010000003.1:0-23310 GCA_041598975.1 Candidatus Woesearchaeota archaeon
ATGCGCTAAATGATTAGTTGTAGACTCGTAAGCAAGCCCTACGATATCCAAATATATGATAAGCCACCCAACTAAAAAAATAGGAAGCGGCACAACAAGAATCGTTGTAAAAGACAAAGGATGAAGCAAGATAGCAAAAATGATAAGCCCTGCAATAGCCCCACTAGCACCTAAAGAATAAAATTCCTGTCCCAAAACAACATAAGCAATAAAATTGGAAATTACATTAGCAATAATGCCACTGGCCAAGAAAACCCACAAAACATTAAACCTTAAATCCTTCTCAACCTGACGCCCGAAAATAAGAAGTGCAAGACAATTTGTCAGCAAATGCCAAATATCCGCATGCAAGAAAACAGAAGTCAAAGTACTATAAAAATTAGAACCAGTAAACAAATGCGAAGTATGAACCATCAAATTATTCATATAAGGAGACAAAACACTAAACTCCAAAAAAAATATAAAACACAAAATCAAGATAAGCCATGCTGTAACCTTAGCTTCAAAAAACCACTCATAAAGCTGTCCCAAAATCTTAAACGGCTGAACACTAATCTCTTCAAACTTCCTATTTGCCCTAACCTTATCTGCCAAAATAACATAAAAAACAAGCAAAATCAGATTAGGTATCAAAAAAACAAAATAAACCAAAAACTCAAAAAAAACCTTGGCAAGAATAGTAAAATCACTACGAACATCTGCATTAAACCCTTTTCGAGGTTGCATTATCAAATCAGAATTCTCTAAATCATCAAATTTATTCTTCTTCTTTTTAAACATCTTTCATAAAAATACTTGGTGGACTCTTCCTTAAAACACTTTTTAACTGCTTGTAGTTAGGACAAAACCTTGCAACCTCCCTCCAAAACCTCTCAGAATGATTCTTAACCTTCACATGTGCAAGCTCATGAATAATCACATAATCCAAAACCTCAATTGGTGCATTAAGAAGTTTCAGATTAAGCATCACAATATTATCTGCAGTGCAATGCCCCCATTTAGACCGAACAAGCTTCAAAACAACTTCCTTGTATTTAAAATTGAAAGTCCCAGAATTAACCTTCTTAACATATTCAGATATCCTATTAGAATACCTCAATGTCAAATATTTAATAATATGCTTCTCTAAATTCTCAGGCTTGACACTATAACCCACATAAAAAACATCTTCTGCGAACTTCACGCCACGAATCTTCTTCAAAACAACTTCATAACGAGTATTTGCAAAATGAAAATAACCTCTCTCCAAAACATCGTTAACAGTAAGCCCCTTGCTCTGCTCATTCTTAATCACATTTTTGTAAATCCTCTTAAGAAGCGTTGCAAAATGCTCGTGGGCCTGCTTTGCAGACAAATAAGAAGACATCCTGAACACCAAAACATTATCACGAATAACTACAGAAGAACTTCGCTTAGGCGAAAAAACAACCTCAATCAAATACTCGCTCCCTTCAACTTCAATACTCTCTGGAAACGCAACATTATCAAACTTCTTTTTTCTCCCAAACACCATTTACAACATTATTTAACTTTAATATCACCTATTTTAAAATGCTTCTTCAAAGCAGAAAAAACCTCTGCTTCAACATCCTTCTTTGCAAACTTATCACAATTCTTCAAGACAAAAATCAAATCTCCTTTGTTATTAACATAAAAAATGCAATCCTCATCCTCACCAATCATAACAAGCACACTCAAATCAAACCTTTTCTTAACCTTCTTGAAATTATCAGGAATAACAACAAAATAATCAGTATCAAGTGATTTGTTGTCCTTTTTCAAATCCCAATTATGATAATATGCAAGCGTCAAAATCCTCTTCAAAATCTTATTCTTGAAAGACAAACTATCAGCTTTGCAAATATCACTATCAACAACCAAATCAATAATCTTGTTAATGCTCACAAAACCATCCTTGGACTTCTTGCACAGCTTCAAATAAGCATTATGAATCTTGAAGTTAAGATAATTATTACCAATCAGCCTTTTAAACTCCAAATCCTTAAGCTCCTTGATATAAAAAGGATAAGAAAAAACAAAAATCCCCTTTCTTTCATCATCTCCTTTCAAGTTAAAATACAACAATTCATAATCAGTACTTTTATTATTATTCAAAACATCAAAACTAACCTCAAGACCCTTCTTCCCAAAAAGGTTTCCTAGAAAATCAAACTTGTTTTTATAATGTACAATGCTCTTTTTCAAATCTTTATCTGCCATATATAATAAATCACAAAACAAATTTATAAATCTTGCTTTTAACTATTAACTATTAAATCAAATCATAATTCCTGAATAGGTTCAATTACGCTCGCATGCATCTCCTTGCCGACCTTCTTAGAATAATGCTCAGAAACAAGCCTCAAAACCTCAGTAGTAAATTTTTTAGGAACAGTATGTCCAGGCATAGTCGCAGGACAAGGCTTTAAAAACACTGCAGGAAACTTATCATCACCATATTGAAGCCAATTATGAACATAAGGGAAAATTTTACAAACAATACTTCGAACATCTCCACCATCACCCAAATATTTCAAAACTTTACACTCTTCACCATCACTACAATTTTTAAACCAAACCTTCCCATCTCGAAATTCAAAAAAAATCCCCAAATTCCAAAGCTCATCTAAATTCTGTCCCAAATAAGAATTAAAAAAATCATCAATAGGTTCAGCATAACCTCTACTACAACAAGAAACAGGACAAAAACTCCCAAGACATGATTCCAAACGTCCATCCATGAAATTTCATAATCTTCAATAATATATAAACATTATCAAAACAAAACTAACTACTAACTATCCTCCTTACCTAGGAAAAAGAAAAAACCCTTAAAAATCTCCTTCTGTGACAAAAACACCAAGATTGAAGTAAAAATAATACTCAAGAATACAACTGACAAGATCAAACCTCCAAATTCAACAGCTTTCTCACCAAGTAAACCACTTTGAACAGCAAGCTGCGCTAAAACTGCAGCTGCAAGCCCTTTAGGAATAAGTATCTCCAAAATCGCCCTCTCCTTAGTTTCAATCTGCTCTCCATTAAATGAAAGCTTAACAGCAAGTGGCCTTACAATGTATATTCCAATTGTCAAAATCGCTCCATAAAGGAAGATAATCGGGTTTGAAAAATCCATGAGAAGTCCCAAATACACAAAAAAGAAAGTTTTCACAAAAAAAGAAATCTCTGAATAAAAACTCTTTGCACTTGGAGACAAAACATTTCTAATAATGATATCATTATTGCTTTTATCAGATTTTTTCCCATCATTATCATTCTTCTCTTTTGAATTATTCTTAAGCACAGACAACGTTCTTGAATTACCCAAAATCAACCCAAAAAACAAAACAGCAATAGCCCCACTCGCTTGAACAAAAGGACTCTCAACAAAAGCATAAATTCCAATCATAACTGCAATCGTAACCATGTAAGATCTGCTCAAAATATCATATCTGTAAAGCATAATCATCCAAACAAGACCAACAATAAGACCTATAACAAGTGCCAAAGAAAAAGAAGACAAAATGTTTTTGAAAACGCCGCTAGCAACAAACTGTCCCTCTCTAATAATCTCCAAAATTGTAATCGTACCTACAATGCACAAAACATCACTAATCGCTGACTCCAAAGTCAAAACCAAACCATACTTATCCCTAATCTCAACATTATTAACAAGAGGAATAACCACAGCAGAAGAAGTTCCACCAAGAATAGTTCCTATAAGAAGCGAAGTAAGCAAGTTATAACCAAAAAAATAAGCAATGCCTGCAACAACGCAAACTGTCAAAACAAAACTAAGAATAGTCAAAGTGGAAGTTTTTGACAAAGACCTCACAAGCATCCTTATATCTATGTTAATAGCGCCTTGGAACAAAATAAAAACCAACGCAAAAGTTGTAAAAAGCTTTGCAGACGGACCAAAACTAAGCGCATTCAAAGAAAAAAACTTCCCAATTCCAATGCCAACAAGTATCAAAATCAAAACATCAGGAATATTAAACTTCTTAAAAATAATCTCACTAAAAAAACCAATAAAAATAATTCCAACAATAATTCCAAAAATCGTATAAATTTCCACTTAATAATAAATAACAAAATCGCTTTATAAACATTTGTTATCAGCAAGAATAAATAATGTGAAAATTAGAGATTATTTTGCAATAAAAGTCTTATGAATAGTTTGTTTATCTGTAATCAAAAATACATTATACTTTTGCCCTACAACTAAATTACAAGAACCAACATTAACTTGATTTAAACCAACACCAAAATTTTCTAAAAACAAGGCCTTTCTAGATGAATACAATCTCGAAATTTCATTTTGAGTAATAGCTCTACCATACAAAGAAACTTCATCCATCGAACCTTTATACCAAGAATTGCCTCCTGCCCAGGCGCCCCCACCAATCCTAGTAATGCCACCATTTTCTTTTAAATTACCTGAAAGTTCATCAGAAAAACCATCATAATAAACACCTCTGTCAACTCCATTAACATAAATTCTTAAATAACTATTATCATAAACACCAACAACATGATACCAAGTATTATTCAAATAATTATAGTCAGTTCCATCAAGTCCTAAATCGTCAGAACTATTCCTATTCCAATACTGATACCTTATAGAACCATTTAACATCTCAACTGTGATATCAAAACTCCCACAGGCCCAACAACCTCCATCTTCAAAAGCTTTATACCATCCATCAATTCCAGTATAATTTGTCCAAAAAGATATGCTCATCCCATTAGTAAAATTTAAACTTTGAGAAAAAGAAATATCTATAGCGTCTCCACTACCATCAAAATAACAACCCTCAGAATTAATTCCTGAACCTATACAAGAAACATCATTTTGAATCACGCCATGATTATTATATTTACTTAAATCCAAAACATGAGTCGCATTCACATAAGAACTATCAAAATTATATAATAATCTAGTACTAGAATCATCAAAATACAAAGTACCATTTTCCAAATTGCACACCTCAACCCCATTAGAACCAGTAACTTTTAAAACGTTAATTGATGACGCAACATCAGAATAAACATACATAATATCTCCAACAATAACATCAACATTTAAATCTCCTATAAAATCCTTGCCTTCGACATTAACAAAAGTGGAACTAGAATAATTATTAAACCAAGTTTGAAAACTTATAATAGAAACAATAGTCGCCACAAGTAACAATGCAGTAGCAATTACAGAAGATAAACTCTTTTTAGATAACATAATAATAAAAAAATAAAGACATATTTAAAACTTTGTAATAACTACTTTTAAAAAGCATAATCAAACATTCTTTCGAATATATTCCTTCAACTTCTCAGGCTCAATTCCCATAAGCTCAAACTTGTCTCCACCTGCATTCTTCTCCAAATACATGAACCTCTCCTCCCGTACCGGAACAAAACCAAGCGCCTCCTCGATTGTATGCTCGAACTTGACGGGAAGCGCAGTCTCCATAACAACCATAGACACACCATCATCCTCTTTTAAATCAAAAGCAACTTTCACTCCATCAGCAGTATGTGGATCAATTACAGTTCCAGCATCATCATAAACCCTCTTAATAACCTTAAGCCTGTCTGCATGCGAGGAACTTCCTTGGTAAAAACCATTCTTTGCAAAAACATCTGTCCCTAAGCCAAAATCTGCAAAATCTACTCTGCCTGTTTTCGAAAACTCTGCCATGTACTCATCAACCTTCTCAGGGTTCCTTTCAAACAAATCAAAAACAAGTCGTTCATAATTTGAAGCTTTTGAAATATCCATGGAAGGACTTGAAGTAATCTGCGCAGGAGTCACCTTATAAACACCTGTTCGAATAAGCTTTGCCATAACATCATTCTCATTAGTTGCAACAATCAGCTTTCGAATAGGAAGCCCCATCATCTTCGCATAATACCCTGACAAAACATTTCCAAAATTACCCGTTGAAACAACAAAATCTACTTCATCTCCAACATTCTCTACAGCTTGCAAATAACCTGAAAAAAAATAAGGAATCTGAGAAGAAATCCTTCCCCAATTAATAGAATTCACAGCCCCAAGCTTTGCAAATTCAGAATCTTGCTTAATCTCCTTAACTAAATCCTGACAATCATCAAACCTTCCATCAATACTAACATTAAATATGTTCCCTCCAGTCAAAGAACCCATCTGTGCTTTTTGGAAATCACTCATCCCAACCTGAGGACTAAGCATGAAAAGCTTAATTCTGTCAAGACCCTTAACTGCAGCCTCAGCAGAAGAACCAGTGTCACCAGAAGTCGCACCCAGAATAACAAGATTTTCATCCCGCCTGTCAAGCTCGAAATTCATCTCCTGTCCAAGTTCCTGTAATGCCATATCCTTGAACGCCACAGTAGGGCCAAGCGACAAATTCTGAACATAAATATCTCTACCTATACTCCTAATAGGAACTGTATTCAAATCAGCAGAGCTAAACTTATCTTCGCTATAAGCCATCTGCAAAAGCTTCTTCAAAACATCATCAGGAATGCTTCCTGCAACAAGCTTGCTCTTAACTCTAAAAGCAAGTTCAGGATAAGAAACATCCTTCAACTCCTCAAGCTCTTCCAAAGAAAACTGAGGATACTCTGTTGGAACATAAAGCCCACCATCAGGCGCCAAACCTTGAAGCAAAGCATCAGTATAAGAAATTTCCTTCCCTTCCTTATCTCGCGTACTAACTAACTTTCCACTCATAAAAATTCCAAAAACTTATTTTTTATAAATATTTGTTATATTCATAAACTCTAAAATAATAAAAAAACTATATAAACAAAATTCATCCCAAAAATAATAAGTAAAACAAACAACTAAATAAAATGCTCTTCAAAAACAAAATCGCAAACATAACAGTATCCCTGTCTTGGGTATTCATGATAATTGTAGGTTCATTCTTCATACTAACAGCATACAACATAGTCTCAAAATACAAAGACAACGAAGACGCAAAATACAAACTCGAACTGCAAAAAACACTAAGAAACATCTTCAACGAATACGGAAGAACTGCGGGCGTGGAAGAAAATTCCTTGGCCCCACTAAAAGACATATTCAAAGACAGCACAGTAGAAATTGACTGCGAAAGCGGAATACCTCTGTTAGTCATAAACGAAGATTATTTCCAGAACGAATACATAAACACGCACCCAACTTTCATGACAAACATCAAGCAAAAGAAAAACCAAGACTCCTACCTGGCAATAGAAAACTACCGTATGCCATTTAAGATAACAAACATGCTCGCAATCGTAAGTGTTAAAAACTTAATAGTCTTCGACTCAGAATCAACAGAAGCAGAAAAACTCCACCACAAATTCAGCAAAGGCTCATACAAAGATTTAAACATAATCATAAAAGACTTCAATACAATAAATGCAAATTCCTTCGAACCAAACTACATCGACGGAAAAAGTCTGAACTCAATCATATTTGTAACTGACTTGAACAGCAACTATCCTGAAATCCAAACAATAATGGAGAATAACAAAGACATAGAAATGTACACTCTTGAACTAAATTTAGACACTATAAGGTATACAGACATAGACGGGCAAAACTATGATTACAACTATGTAGACTCAAACAACGCACTCTCACTTCAAACAATGGCAGTATTTTCAAATCCGGAAACTTTTGAATGCTCATACAATCTATTATCAGACCTTGCAATAGCATCATATAATTTCTACAAATTAAAAGCGAAAAACTACGCAGAAGAAACACAAACTATGTGTAGCGACAACATAAACCTTCAATCACAAAAAGGACTATACAACAACCTAATATTTGAAATAGATAGTATAATAGAAGAACTTGAAAACACCCAATTCCAAAACCCAACAGATTTAAACGGAAAAATCTCAAGTTTAGAAAATGCACAAAACCAACTCGAACAAGAAAATTGCCCTTATGTATACTAAAAGCACACATTACATAATTTTTATAAATGCAAGCGAACTATAATATTCTATATCAAAATTCTAGTTACAAAATGAATGAGAACAAAATTGAAGATGTTAAAAAAATCAATGCAGAATTTAAAAAATTACTCAGTAAACTAGAAGAAAACAACAAAGGAACTTCCAATAATTTTGTAAACCTTAAAAAAGCATTCGAATATGCAAAAAAAGCCCACCAAGGACAATACAGACAAACAGGAGAACCATACATCACGCACCCACTTGAAGTTGCAAACATAATCGCAGACTATGGACTTGATGAGCCATCAATAATTGCCGCATTACTACATGACGTGGTTGAAGACACCGAAATCACGCTAAAAGATATCAAAGAGGAATTCGGGGACGAAGTAGAACTCCTCGTGGACGGACTTACAAAAATCAACATCTTCACAAAAAGCAAGGAAGAAAGAAACATCGAAACATTAAGAAAAATCCTGCTTACAAGCGCAAAAGATATCAGAGTACTTGTAATAAAACTCTGCGACAGGCTTCACAACCTAAGAACAATCGAAGAACTTCCTGAAGACAAAAGGGAAAGAGTGTCAAAAGAAACATTACACATATTTGCACCTATTGCACAGAAAATCGGAATCTACTCCTTAAAATGGGAACTTGAAGACCTTTCATTCAAATTCATGAACCCGGAAATGTACCAGCTAATCAAGAAAAAAGTAAACTTGAAAAGACTGCAAAGGGAAAAAATCGTAGACAAGGCAGTAGAAGAGTTAAGAGATGTCCTGCAACTTCCTGCAAAAACAAAAATAATCTTCCTAGGACGACCAAAAAATTTCTATAGCATCTACAAAAAAATCAAAGACAAGGCAAAATCCTTTGATGAAATATACGACCTTTACGCAATCAGAATCATAACACAAGACATCGGGCAATGCTACACAATACTGGGTATGCTTCACGAAAAGTTCCAAGTATTCCCAGACAGGCTAAAAGACTACATCGCAAACCCGAAAGCAAACGGATACCAGTCCATCCACACAGTAATCTACTCAAGAAGCATCAAATGCCCTGTAGAGATACAAATCAGAACAGAAAACATGCACAAACTTGCAGAATTCGGAGTGGCAGCACACTGGAAATACAAAAGCCTCAAAGAAGACAAAAGATTCGATAAAAAAATTTCCTGGCTAAGGGAAGTTCTGCAATGGGAAAAAGAGCACAAAGACAACAAAGACTTCCTGCACCTTCTAAAATACGATTTCTTCGAAGACGAGATATTCACCTTCACGCCAAAAAACAAACTCATCTTCCTCCCACAAGGCTCATCTGTGCTTGACTTTGCCTATGCCGTGCACACAGAAATAGGAGACAAGGCATACAAGGCAAAAGTAAACGGAATATTCACAAACATAGACAAAAAGCTAAAAAACGGAGACATCATCGAAATCATCACGCACAACAACGCAAAACCTTCTGAGAAATGGCTTAAATTCGTAAAAACATCCAAAGCAAAAGTGAAAATAAGAAACAGAATAAATTTGAAATTCAAAAAAGGAATACAAGAAGACAAACCTGAAATTTCATTTGAAACACTAAAAGAAAAACTAACAAGAGTAAAAGAATTTAAAAAAGTAAGAAAAGCAGGATGCTGCAACTTAGAATACGGAGAACAAGCAATAGGAGTAGTTGGAAAAAATAACGAACTAGTAATACACAATGCAAGCTGTGACAATGCAAAATACACACTTAACAAGAAAATGAACTTAAACTGGATAGAAGAAAAGCAAAAAGAAATAGAATTAAACTTAATCCTTTTAGACAGGCACGGAATACTTATGGATATTCTTAGCGTATTTTCACAATTCAACCTAAACGTATCAAAATTAAACACAAAAATCCAAAAGGACGGGACAGTGAACATGCAACTAAGAATACTTGACGGACCATACATCGAGAATCTAATCGAAAAACTAAAAGAAGTTGATAGTATCAAAAATGTAAGAATAGTAAAAAGCTTGTTCGGATTTTAAACACGTTATTTTATCAAACTATCGCTAGTCATCTCTTTTGGTTTCTTCAATTTCATAATCTCGCACAAAGTAGGTGCAATATTTGACAAGGACAAATTCATATAATCCTTTTTCAAATGATACTTCTTATCACATAAAACAAAAGGTACCAAATTATAAGTATGCTTCGTATGCGGATTCCCTTCTTCATCCCTCATAGTCTCACAATTTCCATGATCAGCAGTAATCATAAGAAGCCCGCCAACATCATCAAGCACACTTTTAATCTCACCAAGACAACCATCAACAGTCTTCATCGCCTTCAAAACAGCATCATAATTTCCAGTATGCCCCACCATATCCGAATTAGCAAAATTAATCAAAACAAAATCATATCTTCCTTTTTTAATTTCACTAATAACCTTGTCTTTCACTTCGTTCGCACTCATCTCTGGCTGCAAATCATAAGTAGCAACTTTAGGCGATAAAACTTTTATTCTCTTCTCACCCTTAAACTCTTTTTGCTTAAGCCCATTAAAAAAATAAGTCACATGAGGAAACTTCTCACTCTCAGCAATCCTTAACTGCTTTAATCCATTTAAAGACAAAATTTCCCCAAATGTTTTTTTAGGAAAAGTAGTTTCATAAAAAACATCAACTTTAAAATTATCATCATACTCCGTCATCGTCTGAAACTTCAAATTAATAAATCTTTTAACATCAAAATCATCAAAATCTTCATCTAAAAAAGCACTAACAAGTTGCCTTGGTCTATCACTTCTAAAATTGTAAAATACGCACAAATCTCCATCCTTAATAGTTTTCAAATACAAAATAGCAGGCTCGACAAACTCATCAGTAACACCTTTCCTATAACTCTCTGAGATAACCTCATCATATGATTTAAAATGGTTGGCAGAACCCTGAACAAGCAAATCATATGCCTTCCTTGTTCTTTCCCACCTTCTGTCCCTGTCCATGGCATAATACCTTCCACAAACAGTAGAAATAAAAAACCTATTCGAATTCTTCAAACTTCGAATCTTCTCATCAAGCTCCTTCAAATAAACCAATGCAGACTTTTGCGGAGTATCTCTCCCATCTAAAAAATTATGAATAAAAATTTGCCCATGAACCATATCAATATTACTATCATAAAAATCAAGTAGCGCATAAAGATGCACATCTTTACTATGTACTCCGCCAGGACCAAGAAGACCCATCAAATGAATATTGCCTCCAGTATGATTTACAAACTTCAAACCAGACTTAAGCTTACTATTTCTAAAAAAATCCCTATCCTCAATATCTTCATTAATCCTAACAATAGGTTCCTTAATCAACCTTCCAGCACCTATAATCATATGTCCAACTTCACTACTACCAATTTGCCCCTCAGGAAGCCCAACCAAAGGCCCTGATGCATTCAAATGTGTATGAGGAAAAGAATTATACATCGAAAAATAATTTTTCATATTAGAATTTAAAACACCATTAAAATTCTTATCTTCTCTAATTCCAAAACCATCCAAAATAACTAAAACCACTGGTTTTTTTCTAACACTTTCCATCATAACTAAACATCTCTTAATATATAACTAACATAAAACACAAAAAAATACTATATAAACATTTGTCAATACTCAAAAATTATATTAATCATTATTTTTAAGAATTTGATTTGCTGCATATAATCCAGTAATAAAAGAATCCTCAAGTCCAGAAATATTATAATCTGAAGCTAAATAAACATTCTTCTCTAATTCCTGAGGAACAAATTTATTATCAGGAATTATAATTGCGGGATTCCAATGAATTTTCTTTACAATATGGTATTTCTCATAATATTCTCTAAAATCGGGATTAGGATTTTTAGTATAAACCAAATCCGCACCATTTGGATTATGCCATAATATTGTTAAAGTGTGGTGTCTCGGTCTAAAAAATATAACTTTTTTATTTTGATAAATGTCTCTTCTTAAACCAGCAACATGATATGAATAAACTGGTTCTTGTAAATGAGGTTCAGGTAAATTATCATACACATTTTTTAATGCAATTTGAGGGGCAGCAAAAATAATATTTCTAGCAAAAAAATCATCTTTAGAAGTATGAACCTTAAACAAATTTTCCTCTTTTTTTTCTACTTTTATAACCGAAGCAATTTTAATTTTATCTTCATAACCCTCGATTAATTTTTTAATTGTATGTTTAAAATTAAAACTCCAGGTTTTAGTAATAGTTGGAAAAAACATACCCAAATAATATACAGTATTAATTTTATCACTTTCAACAAAAGCAGTAGAATTAGTTACAGGATTCCCATAATATTCATCTAAAATCTCAAAACCATTTTTTTTTATAAACTCAGAAGCAGGCAAATTCCATAACTTTAATAAGAATTTATCCTCTTCAAAACATTCTTGAATTGATTTATATGGTGCTTTTTTTCTATAAGCAATAAAACGTCTTCTAAATTTTTTCAAAATATATAAAAATTTCAAGATCTTTGGAAGATATTTCAAATTTTGCAAAGTATAAAAAGTAGCAAGATTATTATTACTATTTATAAAATATAAATCACTAACTTTCAATCTATCACCTTTCTCAACATATTTTAAAACATTTTTATAATCTTGTGTCATATAAGCGGCCCCATAGTCAACTCCAAAAGACTTAGAAGCATGCATCCTACCACCTAATTCTTTACTAATTAGCAAAAAATCCTCATTGTTATCAAATAATTTTCTAGCCGCAGATAAACCAGAAATTCCCCCCCCAACAATTATTGTTTTATATATTTTCATTTTCTTCGGTGATTCTAATAGTTAATTTTTTATTAAAATTAATAATATGATATTTAAACATATTCAAAAATATTCTAAATATGAGATTAATTTTAAATAACTTCAGAAAGATAAAAACATCTATCTCAGATTTTAAAAATTTAATAAATTCTTCATTATTTAGATTTTTTAGATTTTTACTAAAAACATCAAATTCATAATCAGTAATATATCTTAAAAGAATAAATCTCATAATCTTTGAAAAAACAAAATATCTTCCAATAGTTTGAAAATACCAATCTTCAAAAAATTGTAAAGAACTTCTTGAAAAATCCTCTTTTTCAAAACTTTCTAAAATAACTTTTTTTGCCATTCTAGACATTTCCAAAGCAATTCTAAAACCTTCTCCAAGTTGAGGGGTAGTAGCGCCCCCTGCATCTCCACAACAAATCAAATTATCATCAATTAAAGATCTAATAATAGTTGTAAAAGCTGGTTTTTTAACCATGCTAATAATTTCAGCATCTTTAAACCAAGTTTTATATGGTTCTTCATTTTTTATAAACAAATAAATACTTTCTCCCTGATTTTTTACAAGAGGAAATTTTTTAGAATACAAATCAGCATGACCAAATTGACACTTATTTTCAGAATAAGGATATATCCACAATGGAATATTCATATATCTGAAATTTTGAGGAAAATCTATCCTTTCAACATATTCTTTAGGAATATTACAATTTTTTAATTCTAAAGAAGTATTATAAAAATTAATTGGATTTTTATTCTGTTTCCTTTTTAAATATTTTGAAACAATCTGTTCATCACCAGAACAATCAACAATAATATTCGCCAAATAAATATCTCCTTTTTTATCTACAATTTGAACACAATTATTAATATAAGTAATATTTTTAAAATAGAAACTAGTTAATACGTCATGCTTTAAAATTAATTCTTTTGCAAATAAATTCATATCAACAACCTGAAATCTATTTTCTTTGAATTCAAAAACAGTTTCGTATTCAGGTTTAGTTAAACCAAAAGCAAATTTTTTATATTTAGAAATAACATAATTCTCCAAACCAAATTCCTCAACAATTTCTTTGAAAGTGCCAAATCTCGAATTTTTTAATTTTTTTATAGTATTTCTTTTTTCTACCAACAAAACATTCAAATCAGAATCATTCAATAATTTAGCAAGCATTAAACCTGAAACGCCTGCGCCTACAATAATAACATCATAGAACTTAGTTTTCATAATTAAAACCAACAAATTTATTTTATAAATTTTTTTAACTATTAAAACATATATTAATCAATTCTTCTCTTAAAAAATAAAACTGATAAACATAAACAAATTATCCCATATAACAACAAAGCTAAGATTTGAGGCATTACTAACCCTAAATCAAAACCTTTAATCATAATCTCCCTCAAAGCAACATTAGAATAAAACATCGGACTCAAATAAGCAACATACTGCATAAATTTAGGCATAACTTCTATAGGTGAAAATGTTTGAGAAATTAAAATAGATGGAATAATAACAACAGGGATTAAAATAACTGCTTGTTTCATAGACTTAACAACAACTGACAACAATAAACCCAAACTGATAGATGAAATCATTAATAACAATAAAACCAAAATAACATGAAAAATATTGCCCACAATATTTATATCAAAAAGCAACAACATAATTAATATCACATAAACTATCTCAACAAAGCCTATTAATAAAAATACAACAAATTTAGAGAATATAAACTCAAACTTACTAAGGGGAGTTGTAGCAACTCTAAAAAAAGTTCCTTTATCTTTCTCATAAATAATGTTAATAATAGTCAAAACAATACCAATAAAAAACAATATCATATTCATTATTGCAGGTGCTAAATAATCCAAATAAGAAATTTCACCATAAACATATTCATTTTTCAAATTAACAGGTTGAGATAAAAATTCTTTTTTTAATTTATTTAAATTTATTTGTATCCCTTCAAGTTTAATCAATATTTGAGAATAATTTGATTCGATATTGTTTGCAATCCTTAATAAACGATTAACTTCATTTTCATTATTAAATAAACGAGAATCAAATTCATCAATATTATAATATTTATTTGAAACATTAATTTCATCAATATTAACTTTTTCTAAATCAATCTCATCACCCAAATTTAATGAGTCTAAATCAGAAACCATGTAATCAATATTACTATCAATCTCATCTAAATTATTTAATAAAGGAGAAATTTCTGATTCTAAAGTTGGTTCCAAAACAACCAAGTTTTCAAGATAAGATTGAATATCAATTAGATCATCTTGAATCTCCTCAACATCAGAAATTAAATTTAAAATTTCAACATTCTTATTTGAAACAACATTTTTCAAATCCGAGATATAATCCTTTTTATCATCGAGCAAAACTTGAGTATCACTAATTTTATTCTCAGTATCTTCAATTAAATATCTTGTTTCATTAAATTCAATTGTTAAAGCCTCAATATCATCTAAATTCTTAATTGAATCTTTATTAACAATTTTAACCAAATTTTTAGTATCATCAACTTTTTTCTGCTTCTCTAATCTCTCAGATTCCAAATCATCAACAATTAAGTTAACAATATTATTTAAAGAATTTTTAACTACATCTGCAGATGCACCTTTTAATATATTATAAATAGTATAATCTGAACTATCTAAATATAAATAAATTTCACCTTTCTCAGCATTATCAATATTTTGATCAAAATCATCAGGAATTAAAAAAACCGACCTAACCTCACTACGAAATAAAAAATCCTTTGATTCATCTAAAGAACCACTAAAATTAACTATGTTAAAATAATTAGAATTATCAATAGCATAAATAATTTCTTTAGAATATTTGCCCCCACTATTATCAATAACAATTGTATCCAAATTATCAATATTTGAAGAAAAAGTATAACCAAAAACCAACATTAAAATAATTGGTTCAATAATTAAAGCTAAAACAAAACCCTTATCCCTAATAAAATCCAAATACTCTTTCCGCATTAATTTTAATAATCTCATTCTCAGTTATTTTTTTAAAACATAGTCAAAAACCTCTTCTAAAGATGGTTTTTTTAAATCAATATTAATTATTTCGGATTTAAAAGAATCCAATTTTTCCATAATTTCAATTACACTTTTCCCTAAATCTATAATCCTAAATGATATAAAATAATCTCTTAATTCAAAATCTTTCACATTAAAATTTTCATTTATTTTTTTTTGAACTTTTTTTAAATCCACACCATCATTAAATTCAATTACAATTTTTTCACCAAGAATGTGTGCATATTCTTTTTTAATATTATCTGGTTTTCCTTCTAAAATTTTGTTTCCTTTATCCAAAAAAACTATTCTATCACAAATACTTTCTGCTTCTTTAATAGAATGAGTTGTAAATATAATTGTAGTATTTTTCAAATTTTTAATAAAATTAATAATAAATTTAGTAGTATATAAATCAATTCCAGTTAGAGGTTCATCCAATATTAATATTTTTGGATCAGCAATTAAAGCACAACCAATTGAACACCTTCTCTTGTAACCTCCTGACAAATCACAAATTTTAACATTTATTTTCTCATCAAGTTTTAAAGCAAATAATAATTGATCAATTTCATATTCCAATTTATTTTTATCATTTATATATAAACTACCAAAAAATTCTAAATTCTCGTAAACTGTAAGATTTTCATATAAAGAAATAGTTTGAGGCACTAAAGCAACTTTATTTCTAATCTCTGCAATTTCATCAACACTATTTAAATCGAGAATAAAAATTTCTCCTTTATCTGGATTTAACAAACCAGTCAACATATTTATTGTTGTAGTTTTACCTGCCCCATTTGAACCAAGTAAACCAAAAATAGAATTATTAGGGATAGATAAAGATAAGTCTTGTAAAGCAACAAAATCACCAAAAGTTTTCTTAATATTTTTTATCTCAATAGCATTATTATACATCTACTTAACATAAAACACAAAAAAATACTATATAAACATTTGTCAATACTTAAAAATTATATTAGAAAAAATATTCATTTCATAACAATAGCTTTTTGTAAAGTCTGCTTCTCCGTAATAAGGACAATATTATATTTTTGACCAACTTGTAAATTACAAGAACCAACATTAACCCTATTCAAGCCAACATCAAACTTTTCCAAAAACAAAGCCTTTCTAGAAGAATACAATCTTAAAACTTCATTATAAGTTAAAGCTCTATCATACAATGAAATCTCATCCATAGAACCAGTATACCAAGAATTACCTCCTGCCCAAGCACCACCTCCTATCCTAGTAAGTCCGCCATTTTCTTTTAATTTACCAGATAAAACATCAGTAAAACCTGCATAATAAACTCCTCTATCAACTCCATTAACATATATAATTAAAGAACTATTATCATAAATACCAACAACATGATACCAAGTATTATTTGAATAAAGATAATCTGTTCCATCAAGGCCAGCATCATCAGTACTATTTCTAATCCAATACTGATACCTTATAGAACTATTTACTATCTCAACAGTAAGATCGAAACTTCCACAGCTCCAACAACCACCATCTTCAAAAGCTTTGTACCACCCATCAATACCAGTATAATTAGTCCAAAATGATACAGTCATCTCACTAGTAAAATTCAAACTAGAAGAAAAAGAAATATCTATAGAATCACTTGCACCATCAAAATAACACCCTTCAGAACTAATTCCAATCCCACCACAAGAAACATCATTATTTATTATTCCATGATTATTATTTTCAGTTTGATCAAGAACATGAGTAACATTAACATAATCATTATCAAAACTAAAAAGCACTTTCGTACTACTATCCTCAAAATACATAGAACCATTACTTAAATCACACTTATCATTTCCATTTGAATCAGTTATTTTCAAAACTTCAATAGATTCATCCTCATCAGCATAAACATATAAATCCTCACCTAAAATAGAATCAATATTAATCGTACCAATAGAACCACCTTTATTCTCAACATTTACAAAAGTAGAACTCGAATAATTATTAAACCAATTTTGAAAACTAATAATAGAAATTACAGTAATTATCAAAAATAATGTTATGGCAATCACAGGAGATAAACCTTTTTTATAAAACATATTAAAAAAACAAACAAATTAATATTTAAACATTTGTATTTTAAAAAAATAAAAAAATTAATAGCTTTAGAAGAATAAAGCTATAACACCAACAACTGTCGCAACAACAGCAAATACAACCTCAACTCTTGATGAAATGAAACCGTAAATACCTTCAACAGTCACAGCTTGTGTTGAACCATAGTCTTGTACATGCAACGGGTCCAAACCAGTTAGGAAAAGGTCATCAAAGTTAAACTCACCAGAACCAGTAACATTGTAAGTCAAAGTCCAAGTGTTGTTAACATTTTGAGCACCCCCATACTTATCCAAGGACGAATTAACAGGATTACCATTAGGCATAATTCCAAACTGATACATTGTACCATTGTAAATAGGGTCATTCAAAACCTCACTCGCATTATCAGTAGTATACCAAGGCGATACTGAAGTTACCATTGATGAATTCAAACTAAATGAATTATGCAAGAAATTGTAAACCTGCACTACTTGGTCAGGAGGAGTAGGGGCATTACCAAGGTTTACAACTTTAATAAATACATTATACCTATCAGCTTCAAGCCTTGTAATGTTCTTTGAAATTTGAAGCCAATATCCTGTAGCAATATAAATCTCTTTAATGTAAATGTAATTCTGTCCATAAGACACACTCCTATTAGTCAATTGAATACCATCATCATTTATAATAGCATTCTCAATATCCATCCAAACAATAGGTGATGTTGAATATGTGTAATTGAATAGCCAGTTTCCACTTTTCCAAGGAGCAAGAGTATTATTCAACAAAACCCCTGGCAAATAAGTAACATTTAACTGAGCACCGCTAACAGTATCATTGTCATAAGCAGAAGGATTTGTAAATCCTGTTCCAGTTGCATCCCTAACAGTTACCCAAAAGTTAACAGTAGTTAAATTAACAGTAATGTTTGAAGGATTGATAACAGTACCATTAATTCTCCATGTTGCATTGTCATTATCTAAAACAGTTTCCAAATATTTGTTAAATGAAGAATCCAAATCTAATATGGAAGTAATTGAGCTTAAATCAATTCTTGAAAATGTATCATTGAATGAATATGTTATAGTAGTGTTAATAATACCATAATGTTCAGAGACACTAATATTTTCATTAGTTAGCAAATCATAATTTATTGAAGTAGTGTTTCCTGAATAGAAACAGCCACCAGCCCAAAGGTTCCAGTTAATTGTTCTATTATCAGCAGAAAATCCCGCATTACCTGCATCAGGACCTGCCATGGAAGTTGAATCAAAAGTCAAATTAAAAACATTAACAGTATCATCTAATTCCATTGCAAATTGTGTAATAGTAATATCATACAAACAATTATTAGGATATGAAACAGAATTTAAATTATTAATTACATTATCAGTAACAGTAACTGGTAAACTAGCAAAAATTCTGGAGTTACTATAACTTGAAGTAAAATTCAAAGGAGGAGAAATGTTTGTAGTATTAACATTATACACCAAAGTTGAATTTTCACCTGGACCCAAATCAGGAATTAAAATAATCACGGAATTCCCCGAAGTAGTAAGATAACTTGTTCTTCCCGCAGAAAAGCTCAAGCCATAAATATTATTAATACCTGTAATATTTAAAACAGTATCATAAACCGCTTCAGACGGATGATTGTTCTCAATCAAGATAGTTCCGTTAATATAATAAGCAGACCTATTCTCATTAGCATCTACATAAACCCCTGTTGTTGCTTTCAAAGGATTATATAGCACATTTTCATAACCTCTTTCAGTAATAGTTACATCAATAACATTTGTTGCAGCAAATACCGAATTTAGACCCATTATAAAAAAAATAACGAGAATTATTTTTTTCATAGCACTGTTAGACATGATCATATACAAAAGAGTTAAAAAGAGAAAATATAAATTTATATAACCCTGAAAGAGTAGTTAAAAACAAAAAGATGAATTAATTTCTAACTAATTTATTAACTAAAACTGTCTTCTTAAAAACAGCAACAGGAACTTTTGAATCAGAACCAAAAACAACAAAAGGGAAAGTAACGTCCAATCTTGCCAACTCATTTCCTTTATTCTGAACCATAATTTCTGGCCTAAGCAACATCCTCTTTCCAACCCCAATCTTATCATAAGGTCTTTTAAAAACAACTTCACTAGAACCATATGTGAAAGTAGTATTATCCCCTACTTTCAACCTCCTACTCCCAATAATAACAGGCATCAAACTACTGCCTATCTGACCAGAAGCAACACAATAATGAGTCATAAAATCTGCCTCATCACCCGGAAAATCCTCATAATCAAAACCTTGCAAACGATAACTCAAACTCTTATCCAGTTTCCTTCTCTCAACATCAAAAACTTTCCTCCCTCTTCTGCCAATATAACTATCTTTCTCGGGCTTCAAAACATCTCCTGGATGTACAAAACCCAAAAAATTAACAATTAAATGATGATTTCCTGAACCATTAACTTTATCTAAGTTTCTGCCAACATACCTTTCAAAAAGCCAATCCCTGGAACAACTTGATTTTTATTCTCTCCATTATGCGCAAAATTAAAATCTTTACACCTCCCTTCAGCATACCTTTGAGTATTTATTTTATTCAACGCTACAAATTCTGCTTCTGCCATTTTCAAATTTCACTAAAATCAATTTTTCCTTTAATCAACTTAGAAATAACATCTGAAACATCTTCAACCTTAATTCTTTTCTGCTCAGTTGAATCTCTATCTCTAATTGTAACAGTACCTTTATCCTTGCCATCTTCAATAGTTTCATAATCAATAGTAAGACAATAAGGAGTACCTACCTCATCCTGTCTTGCATACCTCTTACCAATAGAACCGCTTTTATCATAAACACTAATCAAATCTTCATCCAATAATTCTTTATGAATCTTTTGTGCAACTTCAGCAAGTTCAGGTTTATTCATCAAAGGGAACACGGCACACTTATAAGGGGCAATCTTATTCGGCAAACCAAGTACGATGTTGCCTCTATCCTTATCATCAAAATATGCCTCAAACAAAACAGCTAAAAAAATTCTATCAAGACCTAAAGAAGGTTCAATAACATTTGGAAGCAATTTAGTTTTAGTTGATTCATCAAAAAATTCAAGTTTTGATTTAGAATGAGTCTGATGCTGAGTTAAATCAAAACTACCTCTATTAGCCATACCAAGAACTTCTTTGTAACCAAAAGAATACTTATAATCAATATCAAAAGTTCCTTGGGAATAATGAGATAATTCAGTTTTAACATGCTGCCTAACTCTCAAATTTTCATAAGACAAACCAAGTTCATTTTGAAACCACATAAAAAATTCACTAAGCCAATAAGCGTGAACTTCCCCCAATTTTTTTTGCTTTAATAAATCAGCAATAGTAATTTCAACTACTTTATTAGAATTATCATCTTGACTTTCTGCAGACAAAAAATTGAACTTCATCTTCATATGTTCATCAGTTAACAAATCGAATTTAGAATCAGGATTAAAAAAATATTCCATTTCCATCTGCTCAAACTCCCTACACCTAAATAAAAAATCTCTTGGAGAAATCTCATTTCTAAAAGCTTTACCAATTTGAACAATTCCAAAAGGAAGTTTATGTCTTTGAATATCTGCAATTAATCTAAAATTAGGAAAAATACTTTGACAAGTTTCAGGTCTTAAATAAGCAGTAGCACTTTTAGAAGTATCTGCTCCCACTTGTGTATTAAACATTAAATTAAAATCATTAATTTCCTCAAACTCTTCCCCCTTATAATTTAAACCATGTTTATCAATTAATTCTTGAATCTCCTTTGCCTTCATACCATCTGCAGGAATATTCAATTCATCTTCAATAAAATGATCTGCCCTAAGCTTAGTTTTAGTATCTTTTGTAGTCAAAACCAAATCACCAAAACCATCAACATGTCCTGATGCTTTCCAAACTTTTGGATTAGTGATAATTGAACCATCTTGACCAGACATATCTTCCCTTTTCTGAACAAAATGCTTCCAATACAAATCTTTTAAGTTATTTTTTAAATCAACCCCCAAAGGACCAAAATCAAAAAAACCAGAAAGACCACCATAAATTTCCGCAGCTTGAAAAACTAAACCTTTCTTTTTACAGAAAGTCGCCATATCCTCAATATTAAGTTTTTTTGATTCCGGTTTCATTATACTAAAAAATATAATAACTTATTTATAAAATTTTAGGTAAAAATAATTATATTAGAATTAATTTCCTTGCAAAAAGCTTGATTCGTACCTCTCCATTTCTTGCAAAGGTTCAACCAAATTTCTTCTCTGATTCAAATAATCAGAAATAAAAGTACCTGCTAAAATTGCTCCAGAAGCTAGCAAAAAATATCCTGCAGCATTATATTGAAAAAAATTGCTAACAACAAAATTCGGAGCATTATCAAATTTATCCGACAATATCAAACCACCTAATGCTGTCATAGGCAAAGGCGCAGACCCTAATTTTACCACAAGCCCCCTCCGAGATTGCCTCAAACTTTTCCTAATTTCATCTTCCATCACTTCACTCATAACCTTCCTTCAAATTCAAACTTTATAAATTTTCGCCAAATGTAAAGATTTTTAAAAAAACATTATTTAATCTAATAATATCGAAAATGGCAAAAAAAGAAAACACGCCTAATTATGACAATGTGCACTGGGCAGACCATTCCGCCCAAAGAACAATTGACACATTCCCTAATGAAAAAGTATATACTGTAGCTTCAGGAATTACTCCTTCAGGAATAATTCATGTAGGTCACTTTAGAGAAATCATCACAAGTGAACTAGTAAGAAGAGCATTAGAAAAAAAAGGCAAAAAAACAAATTTCATTTATTCTTGGGATTCATACGATGCATTTAGAAAAGTCCCTAAAAACATACCTGCAGAATGGGAAAAACACCTAAGACTGCCTGACGGAGTAGTTCCCGACCCCTGGAAATGCCATGAAAGTTTTGGAGAACACTTCATGCAAGAAGCAGAAGAAGCAATTAAAGTATTCAAATTCCCAATTACATTCCAAAGACAGCACTTGCTTCAAACTTCCGGAATATATGCAGAGGGAATAAAAAAAACTCTCCAAAACAGGGAAAAAATTAGGCCAATTCTTGACAAATTCAGGCACGAACCACTAAAAAAAGAGTGGTTTCCATTAGAACTATATTGTGAAAAATGTGGAAAAGACACAACAAAAAAATCAAACTACGATGAAAATTACACCTTAGATTATGTCTGCCAATGTGGGCATAAAAACACAATAAATTTCAAAGAAACACCTATCGTAAAACTTCCATGGAGAATGGATTGGCCAATGAGATGGGAGAAGTTCCATGTAACATTCGAACCAGGTGGAAAAGACCATTCCAGCCCAGGAAGCAGTTACGA
>JBFHXM010000004.1:0-22254 GCA_041598975.1 Candidatus Woesearchaeota archaeon
AATTGTGTGTTGTCATAAAATAACAACATTTATAATATATTAATTACTATTTTGAGTATGGATTTGGAAATATTTAAGGAACTTGGACTTAATGAAAGAGAGATAAAAGTTTATGTTTGTTTAATCAAGGAAGGAGAATTGACTGCGACAAAAATTGCAAATTTTACAAAAATCAATAGAACGACAGTTTATCTTGAACTTGATAATTTAATTGAAAAAGGACTTGCTAATTTTATAATCAAGGATTCAAAGAAATATTTCAATGCAACCCCTCCTGAGAAACTTCTCGATATTTTAGAAGAGAGAAAAAGAAAATTAAAGAATGTTGTTACTGAATTGAATAACTTAAAAAAATCTCCTGAGAAAGTAGGAGTAAGATATTTTGAAGGTAAAGAAGGTGTTAAAAACTTGTATCTCGATGTTATGAAAGAAGATAAAGACGTTTTTGTTTTTGGCGGAACAGGAATAGGTTTTAAAACATTCAAGTATTATTATCCGCAAATATACAGACAATATGAAAATAAAAAATTCAGGGGAAAAATGATTGTTAATTCAGGCACAGAGAAAGACTTTGAAATTTATAAAAAGTTTAATGTAGAAGTAAGGCATGTTCCAAAAGGGTATGATAGCAAAGTTACTACTATTGTTTATGGGGACAAAGTTGCCCTTCAATCTTTGCAAGAAGACAATATTTATTTTCTTTTAATAGAGGACAAAAACCTTGCGATGAGTTATAGGAATACTTTTAATTTCATGTGGGAGAGTTTGAAAAAGAAATCGAATAAAACAAAACCTTTTTAAATCTGGATTTTAAATGTATATGTAGGTGAGATATAATGGAGCGTGGAGATAAAACCGATTCAATCCTAAGGCAATTTAGGAGAAAGAGCAGGAGGATTGTTAATAAAGATATTTTCACGGAATTTTTCTATTTGAACAAGCAGAGGAAGGTAATCGAATTTCTCAATCTCAATGATGAGCTGATACTTACAACTTTTCTAAAGCAGTTTCTGCCAGAGGATTTCAGAGAGTTTGTTACTATTAAAATTTTGAATGATGCCGAAGAGGAGATTAGTACATGGTTTTATGAAGTTGAGAACATGGTGCTTGTTATTTCTGTTAACTGGGGTTTTAAAAAACAGGAAATCAGCCTTGATGTAGACATGGACAATTTCATTGTTACAATACTCGATGAGAATGGGGACCATTACAGAAAGGTGGACCACACTTTGCTTAACGATTATATTATTAGTTTTATCACAAATCAAGCAAAGAACCTTGCACAGTCTTTTAATGTGCTTTCAGGCAAGAAAAAAGAGTAATAATTTTTTTTGTTTTTTTATAAAAAAAATAAATTGTGTTTTTATTTATGAAATTGTTTTTGGTTTTCCACAACAATCAGGAATTCCAGGAATAGAACTAAAACCCTCGTCACAATTGCCGTCTCCATCTCCTTCTTCTACATCAGAATATATTGTATTTATTGCAGGATTATTCATATTACAATCTTTTAAATTATTTGAAGTCTTATCTACGTCACCACCAGCATTACCCATTTTAGCTACGAAGAATACTACAATTACCAGCAATACGATGATTACAAGTATCGCAATTACAATAGTTTGCAAAGGCAAACCTTGTCCTTTTTTTTTATTTATTATATCCATCATAACTTATTTCAAATAAAATAGGTTTATAAAGCTTTTTTGTCCTTATAAGTGGGAACACAACTATGTTTCGAAATATTGATAAAGTAATTTGTTCTGAGTATAAATATGAGTATTCTTGTATCTTTTTTGTCAGGTATTATCGCAGCTTTCACTCCTTGCGTGATTGTGCTAATGCCCATACTTCTTTACAGATATTTTCATGAGGATACAAAGGACTGGAAACATTTTGGGTTTTTTATTTCTGGATTTTTGATTGCATATATTATTTTTGGTTATTTCCTGTCTGCATTATTTACATCTTTTATTCAAAATGGATTGAAACTTGGACTTGGTCTGCTTTTTATTATTCTTGGAGTTCTTGCAATAATGGGGAGACTGAATCCAATTAATTTTCCAATCATTAAGAATTCTGCAATTTTAGGCATGGTATTTGCATTGATTATTTCATTAAATCCTTGCACGATACCATATCTGAGTGTGATTATAACTATTAATAATAAGTATTTGTTTTTTTCAAATTTAGTGTTTTTTGGGCTTGGACTTATCGTTCCTTCTGTGCTGTTTGCATTTTTTGGAAAGAAAATTCTTGATATTGGAAAAAGATCAGGGAAATTGTTTCATAAAATTAACACTGTAATGCATTATATTTTGATTGCATCAGGTTTTTATTTGATTTACACCATTAAGAGAATTGTTGTTTACGACATCTATGTGATAAGTTTGTTTTTGATTGTGATTTTTGCGATACTTATAAAATCATTTTTTATTATTAGCAGATACAAAAAAAACAACTTCTCTTTGCAAAATTTGTTACTGTTCCTTGCTTTGGCGTTGATGCTTTTCGGGGCTTTCTCAAACTGCAAGAGTTACATTGATGAAAACTCAAAGTACGACATACTTTATAATCAAAACCACGAAACATACTCCTGCACAGACGACATACTTACTTGCGAGGTCTGTTTGCGATGCATTTACATATTCAGTAGTGCAGCATTAATTGGATTTATTGGCATACTTACTGTTTATTTAACCGAGAATAAAAAAAGCAATTGATTTTATTTTCAACTACTAATATGAATGGAATCCTTGTTAAAACCAAGATCAACCAAAACTTGAATGAGTTCCTTGTTTCTTTCATTCCGTCCATAAAGGATTTCGATAGTACCATTTTTAATCGTACCACCGCACGCCATCTTGTTTTTAATTGTTTTCAAAATGGACTTCAAATCGGAAGACCCAGGGTCGATTCCTGTAACAATCGCCCAAAATTTCCCATATTTTCTTCTTTCAGTCTTGATTTCAATAACTGAAGCCGTTTTTTCTACTTCGCCACAAACACATAGTTCCTTTGGCAATCCACAAACTGAGCATGTATCGTCTAACATTATGTCTTTTAACTATTATTTAATTTTGTCTTAATTCTTGCTACATCTCTTTTAACTGTTTTGATTCTAGCTTTTTTCTTTTGACTATCTTCACCAGCTAAAGAAGCAGACTTCAAATTAAATAATTCCTTTTTGTTGTCCTGAAGCAGCTTATTTAATTCTTCAGGTTTTTTCTTATATAAATCTTTCTTTTTCATTTTTCAGATTAATTTTCTTTAACCTCCTTTGCTTTTGCTTCTTTTTTAGGAGCCTCTTTTTTAGAAGAAGTAGTTTTTTTAGATTTTTCCTCTTTTGGAGTTTCAACCTTTTTCTCTCTAACTTCTTTTTCCTTCTTTTCAACTTTTACTTCTTCAGGTGTTTCTTTTGCTACTTCTTTCTCAATTTTTTCCTTAACATCAGCAGGAATTACATTTTCCAAGTATTCAATCTTATCTGGAAGTGGCGTATTTGGAAGCATGATACTTACTTTGATACCTACAACTCCGGTTTTCAATGTAACTTTGTCAATTGCCTTATCAATTAAAAAGTCGCTAACATAACCAGTTTTCTTAAGGTATCCTCTTGAAAATCTCCATGATTTTGCTCTTGCAGCAGGAAGTTTACCAGTAATTCTTATTTCAACCCCCATTGCACCAGCATTCATAATGTTGCTTACTGCTTTAAAACCAGTTAATCTGAACTTTTGAGAACCAAAGTTAGCCAAATCGTTTGCAATTCTTCTTGCCACGATTTTTGCAGACAAGAACATGTTGTCAACTTCACCAATTTTGATTTGCAAATTTTCCAAATTAAACTGCTCTCTCAATACTTCAGTTAATCTTTTGATGTTTGAACCTTCCCTTCCAATAACCAAACCAGGTGCAGAAGTATAAATGATTATTCTCTCACCTAGTGGGTTTTTTTCCAAGGAAATTTCCTTAATAGGTACATCATTTAATTCCTTTTTGATAAATTCTGAGACATTGTATTCATTAAATTTATCCTGAACTATACTTCTCTCAATCATTTTTTATCACCTTTTTTAGTTGTTTTCTTCTCTTTGATACCAACAATAACCTCAACATTAGTTGATTTCATTTTTCTACCGAAGTATCTTCCGTTATGATATCTTTGAGTACCTTTTCTAACTGAGATTGATTTTAAATACAATTCTCCAGTTATTTCCTGTTCAACAGCATTTTTCTTTGCAGATTTAATTAGTTTCAAAAACTCTTTTGCAACATTTACAGGATAACCTCCTGCTGCGATGCCCTTACCTCTCCTGTGAGGCATTTCTGTATTGAATTTCCTATATGGAACTACCGCATTCTGCTCAGCAACAGCTTCTAGGTATTTAATTACACTATCAACTTTTTTGCCTTTGATATTTCTTGCAGTTTCCACAGACTTTTTCAATGATATCTGCAAATTTGAGGAAAATGCTCTTGCCATAGTTTCTTTGTTATAACCTTGATATGCGTATTTATATGCCATTTTTATTTCCTCACTGTTGTTTTCTTAGACCCCATTGTTGTGTGTGCTGCAATTTTTCTTGTCATTGCAAATTCACCCAATCTGTGTCCAATCATTTCCTGAACAAATGTTACATCAACGAATTCCTTACCATTATAGATTCCAATTTTATGCCCAACCATTTCTGGCAAAACCATCAATTCCCTAACATGTGTTTTAATATTTCTTTCGTTATTTCTAAGTTTCTTGAGTAGTCTCTCTTCTTGCTCAGTAAATCCTCTTTTAATCTTTCTTCTAAGAACAGAAGGCAATAGGTGGGAAAAATCCTCTAATGACATTGCCTTTAATTCTTCTATTGTTTTTCCTCTGTATTTGAATATTTTATCTTCTGCCATTTTTATTTGTTCCTACCTGTATGTCTTGGTCTGATCATACCCACTTTTCTACCTGGCGGAGCATTCTTAGGAGCGATAGTAGGCCTACCTTTTCTAAGCGATCTTGTACCACCATGAGGGTGATTGTATGCACTCATTGCAACACCTGATACTCTTGGATATAGTCTGTTTTTCTTTTTCATAGCCATGAATTTCAAACCAGCTTTCATGAAAGGTTTTTCTGTTCTTCCACTTCCACCAATCTCACCAACAAACGCTCTTGCATTTGAATGGATTAATTTTGTCTTTTTGGAAGGCAAAAGCACTTTTGTGAAACCTTTTACTTGTCCAATCACTGTTGCAAAACTTCCTCCTGCTTTTACCAACTTACCTGAATCACCAGGTTTTAACTCAATGTTGTAAATGTTAGTTCCATCAGGAATGTTTTTCAGCATGTATGCATTACCAACTTTCACTTCAGCTTCATCTTTAATACTTTCTCTTTGGTCTATAGTTATTTTTTGGCCAATGTAAGCACCAATAAAACTTGGCATTAAAGCTTCTTTTCCGTTGTCGTATTTAACTTTCAGCAGAGGTGCGCTGTGTCCTTTTGAATGAACTATGTTAATAATCTCACCAGTCATGGAGCCATCCTTGTTGTATGTGTTATAGGAAACCTTTCCAGCAAATCTGAAACCATGAGCTCTGTAAGTTGAAGTTCCTCTTCCTCTTCTTTGTGGTATAATTCTCTTTCCCATTTTTAAGCCATCCCCAATTGTGATGATAAGTCAGATGCAACTCCTTCATCCTTGAAAGTTACGATTGCATGCTTTTTACCATTGATTGAATTAACAGTGTTAATTGATTTAACTTCTTTTTTGAACTCGTTCTCAATTAAAAGTTTCAAAATTGGCTTTGATGCTGCCCTTTCAACTTCAAATATCAATTTGTTCTCAAATTCAGCAAGTCTGGTTGCTTTTTCACTTAATACTACTTTTTTTACGATATCGTAAAATTGAGCATTCAGTTCCTTTTTCAATGCTTCTTCCATTGTTTTATCCTCAACCATTTTAATTTAAAACCTCCACGAATTCTTCCATAGCGGATTTTGTGAATAGTACAGCTCTTCCTGGCTTGTTACTCATACCAAAGTCGCTCGCCATTAAAAGTTCAGGCACAACCACTTCGAAACCCTTCAAGTTTTGTCCAGATTTGAATAATGGAACTTCAGATGAAGAAACTACTACTAAAGGACCTCTTTTTACTTTGTGGGTTCTGTTTCTCATAGTACCTTTTCCAGCTCTGATTTTTGTGATGCTTGTTCTTTTTATTTCGTCACCAAAACCTAATTTCTCAAGAATTGCCTTGAAATCTTTTGTTTTGTCAACTTTTTCCATACCATCATCCAAAATCATAGGATAGGAAGCAGGAACTCTTTGTCCGTTGCTTTTCACAATTTCATTGTTCATAGATGCAGCCACTCCAACTCTTAATGCCAATAACCATTCTTTGTTGTTCATATCTTTTAAGGTTATTTTTGTCGCCTTAGGAGGGTGTGCTCTTCTACCACCAACTGTTCCTGGCGCAAATGCTCCCACGAACCTTAGTTGCTGTCCTCTTTTCCACATAGCTTTTCTTGGTACCCTCGAGATACTTTTACCATATGTGGACCTGTGTGCCTGTCTTCTCTTAGTCACGTTGATTGAAGATTTCTTACCTGCAAGAGGTGTTGCTCCATATGTGTGCCTGAATAGAGAGTTTTCAGCAGTTACAGCTTTCTTGAATACATCTTCTCTTATTTCCTCAGAGATGTTTAAATCAAAGTCAGCAACTTTCTTTCCTGTTTTATCTAATATTGCGATTTTCATTTGTCATACCTCTTATTTTCTAATGTAAGTCACCTCTGGCGCAATTTTCGGATATTTTTTGTTAGGCCTTTTAGCTCTTACCAAAGTAAGCATTCTTTTTGAAGGACCTTGAAGACTTCCTTTGATTAATAGGAAATCGTTTTTAACTAAACCATAACCTCTGAAACCTTCAGCTCTGTTAATTTCTTCAGGATTGTCTGAGATTTTTAATATCCATTTGTTCCACTCAGTTCTTTCGTGGTAACCATGTTGACCTGGAAGAGGAATTGTTGTTAAAACTCTTGAAGGTGTCCATGCACCAACGTTACCTGCGTGTCTTCTTTTCTTTTCTGATTTGTGTGATGTAAGTTTTACTCCAAACCTTTTAACAGCTCCTTGATGTCCATATCCTTTTGTAATACCGTGTGAATCTACAAGTTCTCCGCCGTTAAATACATCATTGATTTTTACTTCTGTTCCAAGTTTTGGCAATACAAAGTTAATTCCGTCCTCAACACTACCTGAAACGCCTAGTTCCATAACTTCTGGTTTCTTTTTACCAATAGTTGTAGTTGAAGGAGTTGTAATAACTTTTGCTCTTACTTCATACACTTCATTTTCAGTTGCAAATTTAACCAAATCTTCTGCACTTGGCATTTTACCTGATTTTTTTTGCACATCAATTTTTTTCACTAAGTGCTTATCTTTAATTGTCGTAGATACTTCTTTTACGATTTGTCTGTTACCGTATTCATCAATACCAACTAGTTTTAATGATAAAACCTTAACTGGAGGACATTCAACAATAGTTACCGCAGTATCTATTTGTGTACCTTTTGTCAAAGTGTGAGAAAAATTGTCGATAATACCAATATTAGTCATTCCAACTTTGTATCCTGGAAATCCTAAAAAGTTTGTTTCTTTTGGTAGAATTTTACTGTCCCAGCTGTTTACAACTGCTCTAGTATTTTTAGCTCTAACTCTAGGCCAGAACTGCTTGCTACCTCTTTTTCTAGTATTTGGTGCTACCATTTTATTTTCTAATTGCCTGCCAGGTTGCTTGTTTTAGCATTGCCTTTTTTGTTTATATGAGCAGGATTACTTGAATTTTACATTTCTTTTATGTCAAGCAATAGTAAAAATAAATGAGAATCGGTTTATAAAGGTTAGTATATATAGGGGAAATAATGAAGAATTAAATTTCTTCATATTCATATTGAGAAAGGATATCTTCAATTCTTCTAATTTCAGTTTCATGTTTTCGCCCTTCCACCCATATAATTGATCTTGGATTAGGATTAGGTGTTTCAACTACTTTTAAATTATCTGAAAATTGAATTGAACTTTTTTTATTTGGACTCATCAACAAAAGTTCACTCCCACTAGAAACTGGATTTACAAATTCCAAATCTTTAACAAAATATTGTTTTAAAATATATTTATTAGTTGTATCTGTAATATCCCATACAGTTATTTGTGCATCATATTTATACATAATACCTAAAAAGTAGTGAAAACTTTATAAATTTATTGTGTTGGGCCAAGAGGATACTCATATTGAGACTGAAAAGGACAATCTTCTTCCCCGAAATGCATGTCAAAACTTTCTTCATTGCCTTTAAGAACATTAAATATGTAATATCCATACCAAATCTCATTAAACAATTTACTGTCTTTTCTTGTTTTCCAATTATGATAACAATTTCTTCTTTGATTTCTATCCATATCGTGCAAATATTTCATATGTTTTACAACACCTCTTAAATCAGAAAATGAAATAGTATTTGTTGTATCTTCTAATTTTTTCCTATTAACCATACAAATAAATTGTTAAAAGTTTTTATAAGTTTAATCTATCTATTTTCAGGATACATTAAGTTTTTTGAGAAATTGCGTGTTTATTTGATAGTATTAAATAATGAAAAAACGCCTGCTCTACTATTGTAACAGTCCCTGATACACTCATCTTCCCAGAGGTAGACTTTTTTTAAATGTTCTAAAACTTCTCTGGATTCATCAGGCAAATCCGTGCCACCTAATCTGTCTTCAAACCTTGCATTTTTGACAACCATATGTAAATTTTTTTGGAACGGCTTATAAGTTTTTTCTTTAGCATCAATAAAATAACTTTTATAAAGAATCTTGATTTTATTTTTATTATGAAAGAAAAACTTATTGCTTTTTTGAAAAAGGATAATGAATTGAAGAAACTGGATTTGGATAAATTGCTTGCAAAACCTAAAATAGAGAGCCATGGAGATTTTTCCCTGCCAATGTTTGTTCTAGCTGGCAGTTTAAAGAAGAATCCGCAAGAGGTTGCAAAAGAGTTTGAAGGAAGTTTATCTAAAAAGTTGCCTGATTTTCTAAATAAGATTGTTGCGACTGGACCTTTTTTGAATTTCTATCTGAACAACGAGATGATTAACAAGCAGATTTTGTCTGAAACTGGAAAAGGTTCTTTCAAATTTAAAATTGGAAAACCTGAAAAAATAGTAATGGAATATCCATCCCCTAACACAAACAAGTCCCTTCATCTTGGCCATGTGAGGAACATACTTATCGGAAATGCGCTTACAAACATTTTTGAAAGTGTAGGACACAAAGTTTTCAGAACAAATATGAACAATGACCGAGGAATTGCGATTTGCAAGTCAATGCTGGGTTATGAGTTGTTTTATGCGAAAGATACTCCAGAAACCCTTAATATGAAGCCAGATGAGTTTGTTTCAATGTGTTATGTGAAGTTTGGGCAAGAAGCAAAGAAGAATGAAAAACTAAATGAAATGGCGCAGGAAACTCTTGTAAAATGGGAGAGTAAAGATTGCGACACTATTTATTTATGGGAAACAATTATGAAATGGGTTTTCCAAGGTTACAAGCAAACATACAAAAATTATAAGATAAAAAAATATGATAAAGAGTATTTTGAGTCAGACATATACAATAAAGGGCGTGAGATTGTGCTTGATGCTTTAAAGAGAAAAGTTAAAGGTTTCAAGAAAGAGGAAGATGGCGCAGTTTGTGTGGATTTTGAAGATGAAACTTACGGGAAGAAATACTTGCTTCGTAAGGATGGGACGACACTTTACATGACACAGGACATACATCTTGCTTATGAGAAGGAAAGCCAGTTCAAAGCAGACAAGTACATATTCGTAGTAAGTAATGAACAAAAATACCATTTTGAAGTATTATTTGAAATATTAAGAAGAATTGGCTTTGGAGGCACAGATAAAAATTATCATTTTGCATATGGATATGTTTATGACGAAAATGGAAACATATTCTCCTCCCGAAAAGGAAAAGTTATCGGAGCAGACTGGTTACTTGGCGAAGTTATTCAAAAAGCTAAAGAGAATCTGCTTACTAAGGAATTGACAAAGAATTTGAGTGAGGAAGAGCTTGACAAAAGAGCAAATATCATTGGTTATAGTGCACTTGCTTTTTCATTTTTGAAGAAAAATCCTATTGATGACATCAAATTTGATATGGAGAAGGCACTTGCTTTTGAAGGGGAAACAGGACCTTATGTCCAATATACATATGCAAGGATTAAGTCAATATTACGTAAAGCAGATTACAAGAAGACAGATTTTAATATAGATTATAGTATTTATAGTGGAAATGAGATTAGTTTGATTAAGAAACTTGGAGAGTTTGAGGAAGTTATTCTTGAATCTGCAGACAAATACAAGCCCTCACACATTGCAAATTACTTAATTGCAGTATGCAAATTATTCAATGAGTTTTATCAAAACAACCCTATCTTAAAGGAGAAAAAGGATGTTATGAATGCGAGACTTCTTTTGTGTGTTGCAACTTCAAATGTTTTGAAAGAAGGATTGCGAATGCTTGATATTGAAGTACTTGAAGAAATGTAGTTATTGGTTTAATAAAAAAAATCTTAATCCTGTACCTGCTGCAAAACCTGCACCAGAATAAATTGCAGAGTTTTTCAAGCCTTTAATTAAACCGCTTTTTGCTCCTTCTTTGAAATTATAATCATTTAACTTAGGTTTGATTCTGGTTTCTTTTCTTGCATTTTTTTGTGCATTCTCAAGTGTTTTAATTGCCATGTTAGAATAAACATCAGTTGGAATTATGTATTTGTAAAGATATACATAATTCGTATCGTGTGTTGCACCTACATACATACTTAGGAAAAAGTTTGATACTTCTGCTTGTAATCTTGCAGTATAAAAACCTATTTTTAACATGTCTTCAAGAGTAAGATTATTTATTTTATCTAACATTTTATTGGTAAATTTAATGCACCATTACATGTGAATCTGCGGAGGCATATTTTACAGGAGTAGTCTCAAATTCGATTCTCTCTAAGAATTCTCTTACATCATCATAAGAATATATCTCAGAGATCTTATTATCAACATAATCAAGAAGGTTTTTATCTTCCAATTCTAAAGTATATCTACCATATAATGTGAAAATATAACCTAGGGCATATCCATATTGAATCATAGGATTGTCTATTGATTCAATTTCTTCTCTTGCAATATAGACCATCTCCTTTATTTCATAATTACTAAGCATGTCTCCAAGTATTTTTTCTGAAGCAAAATCAAATATCATTAATGCATCGTCAATAAGTATATCTTCTAGTCTTGTTGTCATCTTTAATTAATCATTATTTTAAGTTATTTATAAAGTTACTCCTTACTAGTGTATAATTTAACGACAAATATATAAATCATTAGAATAAATAAATTAATAGAGATGAAAACAGATCCAATTAAAAGAGCAAAAGAGTTAAGAAAAACATTAGTTGGTGAAAAAGGAACCAAACTTTTAGTTGTTGATTTCAAAGATACTCTTCAAGGGAAGGATACTTCTAAAATTATTGATTTGATGCAAATTTCAGGAAGTAATAATTTTCCATTCAGAACTAAAGTGAATGTTAAAGGAATAGACCCTATTGCTACAAAAGGTGAGAGTTTTTTTGATGTGAGAGAAAAAACTGAAGAAGAGATTGAAGAATTTATTAAAAGGCAAGAATTTGATTTTCCTTTATGGTTTAAACATGACTCGGGATTTAGTATGAAAGAAGCCCACAAATATAATCTGCCATTTATTTTACAGGTAGCAGGATGTAATTTTCACGATGGAACTTCAATTGGTGGTTGCTGGTATTGTTTTGTTGACAATAAGAGCAATGATGGAAAACCGGGCAATGGTAAAGTTGGACTTAGGTTGCATGAAACAATAAACAGTATCATTGATTCCAGAGAAAAAATAATTCGACGATATAAAGATGAACATGGTTTTGACATGGATTTGAGAGTGTTAAGAACATCAGGAGGAGAACCTACAATTGCTCTTGACTGGATATTGAATTTATGGCGAATGATTGGAATGAGAGGACTTGATTTTGTTGGGCAAATAGATACTAATCTTTCAACAGGCAGGATGATTGATGAATTTGAAAAAAAAGGTATTTTTGAAAAATTCACACTAGAAAAACTTGCAGAACATCCCGTTAAAGTTCTTACTGCAATCAAGGGTACAGATGATGAGAATTTGAAAAGGAATGTACAATCACATGCCACTTTAGAGAATCAGATTTACTCTTTAAAGAGATTTGTAAAAGCCGGTTTTGACATATATCCGCAAATGTACAACCCTAATCCTGAAAGCTTGTATGAATATTTGACATTGATGGATAGGATTATCCCTTGTTTTTCAATGAGAGTGCATATTGGTCCTTTGAGTATTTACAGTCCTACAACACAAAGGCTAACTCAAAGAGCACAAATGAGTGGAATGAATAAAGATAAAATTATTCCGCTGCAAAAAAATTCTTGGAATAGAAATTATGAGAGAGCGTGTGAGATTATTGATTTGTATTTGAGAAACACATATGGTGTTGAGTATAAGCAAGTTACAAGAAGCGATGTTGATTTAAAGTTAAAAGAATAAATTTAAACTAGATATTTTTCAATCAATTTCACTTTTTCTTCTCTATTTATTAATTCATAAAATTTTTTTGCATATTTCAAAGGTAAAATAGGTATCTCCAAATTATTCCAAACAACAATTTTATTCTTTTCAAACATATTCAATTCTCTATCACCATAATAGTTTATTTCTATTTCAAAATTATTAACATTACAAATAATAGAATTCCCATTAATTTTATTACTAAAAAAATCCTTTATTATGTATTCTTTTAATGCTTCTCTAAATATATTTATGCCCTCTTCATTTGTTGTGATGTCTAAATCATTAACATTTACTTCAACTCCTTGCAACCTTAGATTTGCACTTCCTTCAACTCGCCAAATAAATTTTTTACCTTGAAGTTTGTCTAAAATTATTGTTAAAATTTGTTTTATGTTTTTCTCATCCATTTTAAAATTAAAAGAGTAAAAATAAATTAAAAATTATCTTGTTACTGTGAAAGATTTTACTTTCTCAAGCAAAGCTTTTGCCTGTTTGTTCTCTTCAAAGTGCTTTCTTGTAGGTTCAAGCAGTTCGTTGATGTATTTTGCTGCAGTTTGTTTCAAGTCAATAGATTTTACATTTCCTTCCTTGAAATCTTTTTCCATTTGCTTGTAGGATGTGTATGTCAAGTTGCCACCAAATTTCTCAGGTCTTTCTACAAGCACTTTATCGTATTTTTCGAAAATGATATAGTTAAAGTATTCTAAAATTGGATTGTCTTGCACAACTCCATCCACAGAATGAGCTTTGTTGAATTTCCTTTTTACATCATCTGCACTGTCTGTCATGAAGATTGCAGTGTCTGGCTTTGATTTACTCATTTTCATCTCTATTTTTCTATCGATACCCTCAGCATCTGTTGTTACTGATTGCAAACCTAGAAGCATATGATGGTGCACACATACAGGTTTCGGCCTACCTATTTTCGGGAAGACGTCTCTTGCAAGCATGTTCACTTTTCTCTGGTCAAGACCAAGCTGAGCAATATGTGCTCCAAGATGGATAATGTCTGCTGCCTGCATTAGTGGATATAGAATTTGTGCAGAGGGATTTGATGTGTTTTCTTCTCTACCCATAATTTGTCCACACTTCAATACTCTTGAAACTGTTGCATTCATGGAAAGCTTAAGTACGGTTTCCCAGTATTCCGGGTGGTTCTCGTAAAACTCTTTCGCCCATACAAACTCTACATTTTTCAAGTCCATACCACAACTTTTCCATACTTCCACTGCATATTTACCTGCAGTCTGGATTTTGTCAAGGTCTCCGCCATATTTGTTATTAAGCATTGCAAAATAATCTGCTACAAACATCTTGAATTTAATTCCGCAAGATGTCAATTTGTTAATGTTAATTGCTCTTAACAATCCTTGAGCAATATGAATCTGTCCTGATGGCTCGAAACCGTCATATGCAACAGGATTTTTAACTTTCTCAAAAAGCTTTATCAAATCTTCTTCGTTAATCAATTCCTCTGCAACTTCTTTTACTTTAGCAACTTTCTCATCAATATTCATAATATAAAATTAAAATTGTTATCATTTATAAATATTGTTTTTTAAAATGAAAATGAAATATTAACTCAAAGAAATTATTATTTCTTTTTTATATCTTCTTTAAACATTTCTCCAAGTAAATCAACATCAACATACTCTGGTAAAGATTCTTCTTGAATATAAACATATAATAATGTTTTAAGAACAGCATCTGTTGTTGCAGATAATAATAAAAAAATAGCAAGACCTAATACAAAAACTATTATTGTAACTGAACTAAGAATTACAGAACCCATAACTAATGCACCAACAAACATTAAAATACTTAAAAATCCTAAGCTAAATATTAAAACTACAAAAAATAATCCTACTCCTACATTAGTTGCAACTGTTTCACCCCAACCTTTTTTAAACATTTGAGGTGATTCTTTTATAGCTGAAAAAGCGCCCCGGTCACCTAATATCATTAAAGGAAATGCAAAAAAAGTGGCAATATTCCATACTGCTCCAACAATTGCAATTACAATTTTTGCTACAAATGGAACCCTATCTTGTATAATCTTTAATATAGTTGAAATTGTTGAAGAAATAATTGCCCAAATAAATACTTTGTGTATATTCTTAAATGCACTCCCAATACCATCAAAAAAAGTATTATTCTCTCCCCTAATTGTTCTATTTACTGAAGTTATAATTGCTGTATTGAAAAACAAGCCTATAAATGTTAAACCAAAATAAAATAAAAACATTAATACATAATCTAATGCACTAGATGCAGCTTGATTCATTTGACCATCAAATGCCCCCATAAAACTTAATCCTATTATAAATGCAAAATAACTTAGAATTAAAATTATTACACAAACACTAGATAAAAGAGAATAAACTAATAACTCTTTTTCTTTATTAATCACTTTAAATGCTAACTTCACTAAGTTAAAACTTGTTTTTATCCTTCCCATATAATTATTAATGTATTTAAATCATTTATAAATTTTATTTGTTATTAAAATTAAAAAATTGTCTTAAAAACATTTGTTACTAACAGATTTTACACTATATTTATAAATTTCAATCCCAAACTTATATTAAATGGTAAAAAATGAAGACAAAACAATGGGGATTCTTTCTCATGTTTTAGGAATATTTACAGGTTTTATTGGGCCTTTAGTAATTTATTTAGTTGCTAAGGATGATTTCACTAAAAATCAAGCAAAAGATGCACTTAATTGGCAATTTTCTTTAATAATCTATAGTATTATCTCAATAATATTGATAATTATTCTAGTTGGAATTTTGCTTTTAATTGCACTTGGGATTATGAATACTATATTCTGTATCATTGCTGCAGTAAAAGCTTCAAATGGCGAGTCATGGAAATATCCAATGGCTATTAATTTTATTAAATAAATCAAAAATCGCTGACTCATGCTATCTCCACCCTAAAGGATGGAGTATTACACACGAGTCTGACTCGCGATTTTTGGTCATTCCTTAAAATATTCATTTCATCCCCACCTTAAAAGGTGGGGTATTCGAAGGAATAAATTATTTCTAAAATTTTTTGTAGACTTTCTTCCTATGTTCAATTGTTAGAATAAGAACTCTAAGTTGCCCTGAAACTATTTTATACAAAACTCTATATTTCCCAATTCTCAAGCTCCAAAGGTTAATTCCAATTAGATGTTTTCCTAATTCAGGATATTTCTCAAGTTCAAAAACCTTATTCAAAACTCTTTCTTTTGTAGTTTTATCTAACTTGTCTAAATCTTTTTTAAATTCCTTATCAAAAAGTAATTTGTACATATTCAAATCATCTCTTCTTTAGTTAAATATTCTCCAGAATTAATTCTATTCATTGCTGTTGTTAATTTTTTAATAGTTTTTTCGTTAGATAAAATATCAAGAGTTTCTTGAAGCCTATCAATATAATCCATCATATCAGTGTATTCAGTTTTTGAGATTTTAACAATTTCTTCCATAAATATTAAATAATTTGATTATTTATAAGTTTGACGGCAACTTCTTTCTCCATTTTTATTTCTAATCTAAAGGAGATTTGATTTTCTTTAGTTCTTCGTTGCTAACTTTTGTATATATTTGAGTCGTGGAGAGGTCAGCATGTCCAAGAAGTTCCTGTATCTTTCTTATGTCCACCCCAGATTCGAGCAAGTGTGTTGCGAAGGAGTGCCTGAGTGTGTGTATGTGTATGTCTTTAGGCAGTTTTATTTTTCTCTTCACATTCTCGAGTACTTTCTGCACACTTCTTGGACTAAGAGGGTCGCCTTTCTTGTTTACAAATATGAAATCGTTATTTTCTTTATATTGACAATATTCTTCAAGTTCTTCGCTGAGAGATTTAGAGAGTATTGTCATTCTATCTTTTCCTCCTTTACCACTTCTCACCCACAAAACATTCTCATTAAAATCCAAATCCTTTTTTCTAAGGTTTATTGCCTCGCTTAATCTTAATCCTGATGAATAATATATTTTTAGAAGAAGTTTATGCTTTTGTGTTCTTATTGCTTCAAATACTTGTTCTAACTCAGCTTTTGTAAGTACAACTGGAATTGAACGTTTTATTTTGGGGGTTTTTATCTCAAACTTGTTTCCAAGAATTTCATTGTAATAGAAAAGGAGTGCTGATTTGATTAAGGAAATTGTTCTTTCTGAAAGTTGCTCGCCAGTCATCTTGTCTGCAATGTACATTTTTACATCATCTTGGGTTACATTTTTTGGGTCAATTCTATATTTTTCCAAAAATTGCTTATTGTATAATCTATACATTTTAATCGTTTGCGCAGAGAAACCTCTAAGTTTTATTTCAACTTCGATTTTTTTTAGAATTTGATTTATTTTTTCTGCATCCATGCTTACTTATTTTCCGAAAATGACATTTATAAATCTATGTTGTTATTTTGAGATTATATATAAGAGAAGAGTTACTCATAAGTACTACAATAAAAATTAAAATAAAATGAATAATTTTCTTATTATAAATGGTCGAAGTGGTAAAAAGAGGAAGCGATACCAAAAAAATCTTAATATATAGAAGGGAAGAAGTCAAGGAAGTTGATGTTGATGAGTTTCTTAAAGGTTTGAAACCGAAAGGAAACGGAATAATAAGAATCCCGAAAAATGATTTGTGGTATTTTGATGATGGAGAAAAGTTCCTTACCCATTTCAATTTGCAACATTCCAATCACAAGGTTGGAGATACTTATTACCTTCCGAAAATTGTTCAGCACGGTTATTTCAAAAAAAATGGTGAGGAAAAACTTCCTGTTCTTGATTTCAAATATTGCCACATAGGCAAATGCACAGATGTTAGAGAGCATGTTGATTATAAAGATTTAACTGAGAAAGATTTCAAACACTCTTTTGAAAATATTAAGAATGCAGAAGATTTGAAAAAGGCAATGGTAGAGCGGTATTCAAAAAGCCTTCCTGATATGAGTGCTGAAGAGATAATAAGTATGGGTGTTAGTGTTACAAAACTTGAGATTCTTGGAAGAAATAAAAAATTCTAAATATCCTTATTTTCGATCTTATTCTTATTCTCACTCCTCTGAAAAGTAATCATTGCAAACTATTATTTTCATAAATGCATGCTGTCCATTAAGTATTATATTTATAGGAAGTATTCTGAAACTGTCACAAGTATCGCTAGTTATCTCTAATAAACTGTTTGTGTATTGAACCTGTCTGAACGGACCTGAAGGACATTTGATTTCATGAGTTGCATTGAATGTAGCCCATGTTCCTTGAGTCAGAAAATGGCATGCATTCGCCACATGCTTTCCATTGTCATAGTTTCCAGAAGCGTCATAATCGTAATAGTTACAGTTGTTTAAGTTGTTGCATTCTTTTAAATACCTGTTCGGAGCAGGGAGTCCCATACAATCACTCTGACAGGAACTGCCCTCATCAAGCAGGTTCAAAGTTTCACTTTTTGTCTCTTCTACATTTCCTGAATTATCAACGGAGTAAAAATGTACTTCTTGTCTGCAACCCCATCTTTCCGGACAAGTTAAAGTAATGAAGCTTGTGGTGTATTTTTGAAAGTCGGCTGGCTTGTTTACACAATTATTTGCATTGTTTTTTACACAATAATAAGTATTTTTTATACCAGAGCCGAAATCATCTTTTGCAACAAATGACAATTTCATGGTATGGCCAAGTTTTGGAAATGCAAGCTCAGTTACAGGAGGAGTGTAATCACTTCCTAGATGGAGCCAGATTCTTGAATTACCATAATTGCAATCCCCAAACTTTGTAATGGAATTCTCATTTCCATTAAATGAACCAAGGCAAGAATAATTTCCTTTTGGAGGTGATTTCTGAAGTTTCAAATCCCAATATTGCGGAGAAGAGTTTGCAACATTCAAAAATACATCGTTATCCAAATCTTTTTTAATAGACATCAAACCATTGCTACTTTTAAATTCCAAAATTTTCTGATTTAATTCAGTTTGAGAGGCATCTAAATTATCTGTTGCATGTGAAACGCATATTTTATAGAATTTTCCAGAACCTGGAAGGTATAATGGAGAGTTGAATAATTCGTCCATCTCAAACAAGAATGCCTCACCAGCATAACAATCAACTTCCCTGTAATTTATTGTAAGTTCGCCCCTGTTAAAAAGAACCGGCTCACCAGTAATAATTGTTATAACATCGTCATCATCTTTTGGAAGTTCGTATTCTATCTCTTCTGAGCCAGTTGAATCGTTAAAGTACCAACCTATAATCGGGTCCTTGTCTGCAATAAAATAATTGTCATAAGGAGTTTTTATTATATTTATTTCTGAAAAATCGCCTAAAGTTTTAGGAATGATTTGGTAAATGGACACTTTCTTTTGATTTGTCAAATCTGCATTTATTCTAATTTTTGTATTTACAGCTCCTGTTTGCTTGAATTCGTTAATATCTGTAACTGCCATTAAATTATAAGTGTCTGTCAAGTATTTTTGAGCATTATCTTTATAGTAAAACTTTCTGAACTTGTGACCGAACAAGGCAATTATTACTGGAGACACACTTTTTTCTTCCAGAACACCATTCTCATAAGATTGTACTTTTTTTGGATTTGCAATCGTTGGCATTACCAAAGGGCTATAGATTTTGTTTTTATTGTAATAAAACAGAGTGTTTGTCTCAGGATGATATTTTACTTTTCTTATGTCATAATCATCCATAACCTCCCAATACCCGCTTTCAAAATCAAGTCCAATTCCATCAGACCATTTCTGTTCTGTAACACATGAAGTGTAAGGGAAACCTGTAGGGTTTGGGCTTGCAGTCCCGGAAGTTCCATCACAATGCACAGTAATTATGTTTTGCCACATCCCACAATTGTGTCCAAATGGAACTTTGCTGAACTTGTAAAACACTTTGTCCATGTTTGCAGTTATCGGTGTACTTGCAATATTACAATTTTTTGGAACAGCAGGGGGAGGAGTTACTGGAGGGGTTACAGGCGGAGTTACAGGTGGTGGCGCAGGAGGTTTAGGAGTTGCAGCAGTACTTATTGAACAATATCCTGTTGTTTCTTCATAATTGTTACTTAAATACCAAGGATTGTCTTTCAAACAAAGATATCTGCCAGCTCCATTAAATACACTAAAAACTGTTTGGTCAGGAGGATTAGTTTCATGACCATGATCACAGTCTTTTCTATAATCTCCTATCTGGCATCCATTGATATCCACTTTCATCATATCTGAATTACAATGCAATAGTTGAGTGGATTCGTCAAACCACATTGTTCCTGCACATCCTGCATCTTTGTATTTTGCAGCAGAAACCATGCTTAGAAAAACAAAAAAAACTGTGAGGTAAAACAAAAAACAAACATACTTTCTTTTAATCATAAATTTGTCTTATGAATTTTGTATATATAGATTTGTTACCACTTTTCATATTAAAAATTTATAAAAAATAAGAAAAAGCTTAAACCTAAGATAAGATTTATAATCAAAGATTGATTTCTTACTTCAAAGCAGATTGAAAATGAAAAAATTATTCTTTGGAGGACTTGTATTATTATTGAGCCAGCAACCTATAGCATCATTGGCAAATACTACAGATGTTGCAACAACTCCAAAAATGTTAAATGTTAGCATAGACAAAGATAAAAAAATAAATGGACATGTACAATTTAGTAATTCAGATACTATGAGCTATGGGTTTCAAATTTCAAAGAAAGATGAAAAAAATCCGTTGTTGTTTGAAAACAGATTGAAGTTTAGAAACTTGCTCCCTATTAACACTGATTTTTTTTTAAATGTGGAAGATTCTAAAAAGGTAAAAAATGCAGGACTTTTGTTTTCAGGAGGCGTGAGTCTTGGAAGTGTTGCTAATTTGGCAAATAGTTTTGAGATAAACATCAATGATGATAAGAACTATTATTTACTAACAAACCAAACACATTTTTTTCCTGAAACATTTCCTATTGAAGCAAATTTCACATTCAAAACTACAGATGATGAAGTTGTCAAAAGAAAAATTGATGTTAAAAAAAGTTTTCCTGTTGGCGATTATAAATTTGAGTTAATTGGAATAGACTCTTACACGCCTTTAGATTCGGAAGTTCAATCATATCAGTCTTTACAAGCGAAGTTTGAGGGAGGGAAAGTGCCTTTGAAATTAATGGCACTAACCGAGAGAAAAAACGAGGGAGAACCTGTTTTGAAACTTGGCTTGAAACTTGAAAATCTTAGGTATGAAGATTTTTCTTTTGGTGGAGAGTACACGCAAACTCTTGCACCAGGAGAAGAAAAATATTTTTCCCTCAAAAGTCATTTGACATATTCTTTTGGAAATATGAAAATCAGCTTCAAACCAGAAATGAACCCTAACGGATACAAGACAATCTTCACACTTTCAGGAACATTTTGATTATTTGAAAAAAAAAATGTTTTGGAAAAAAATAGAGAATATTTCTTTACTGCAACACCAAGTCAAAGTCTATTGCAGATGCTTCTTTGTATTGAAGTTTGTAGTCCTTTCTCATCTCGTTCCCACTGGAGTCCCTGCATTCAACATACATGTTGTAAACACCACTGTTTTCAATGCTTATTTTTCCTTTGTCAACATATTCGTAAGGGTTCTCTTTTGCGTCAATTACAAGTGAATTATCAACAAACAAATTTTTGAAGAATGAAATCACTTTGCTTATCACTCCTCCAGCCTTGCTTACCTCGTAATTGCATGCAAGATTCTTCTTGTTTGCAGTAAATTTGAGTCCCAACCCAGATAGTTTGTCAACATAAAATATGTTGTCTGTTCCAGGATTGTATTCCCTTAGGTTTGAGTTAATTATTTTTACATCATCCAAAACCACGCCAAGTCCTTTATTTATCGTGAATTTATACTTCTTATCAGGACCTTTTGTTCCAAGCTTATCAACACAATTCAATTCCAAAGTGTATTCTCCACCTGACTTGTCTCTAAAACTTAGTGTTGATTCAAAACTCACATCATTTTTGTTTTCAAACTCTTTTTTTGCTTGTCCAGATAATCCATAACTGCAAGTAATGTATCTGTAAGAACCAACGCTTTTCACGCTTATTATTGTTTCATACGGCTCTTCGTTCAATACAAATCCTTCAGAAGAGGATAATACATAATCCGGAATTGAGTCTATCATGCTTATCTTCCTGCTGTATGAATATGGCGTTTCGTTAAAGATGCAAACTATCTTTACAAAGCTTGATTTTGATTCAACCATGTCCAAATCAAAAAGTCCAAATGAACTCAAGTCAAAGTTGTAAGTATTATCTGTAACATCTCCTTTGTTCAGGAATGCCAACTCATTTGCAATCTCTGGGTTTTCAGTAATGTTCAACCAATGCTTGTCCACATAAGGATATACGCTACATTTGTCCACGGTTTTTGATGTCTTGAACTTGATTTTCGGAGCTGCATTCTTTGTTATGTATGAAAATCCTCCGTAATCGACAATTGCATTTTCAGTGTCAAAAAGTCTTATACTCACTCCATCTTTTACATTGATTGATTTTGACATCTCTTTTATGTTTCCATGCTTGTCTATTGCAACCAGTTTAAAA
>JBFHXM010000005.1:0-20452 GCA_041598975.1 Candidatus Woesearchaeota archaeon
ATTCGATTTCTTCCCTTGTTAAACTTTCTCCAATCTTATCAACCAATTGCGATTTAAACGACATAATAATTTTAACAAAACCCCATTTATAGCCTTTACCAATTAAAACATTCAAAATCTAGTTTCAAAATTGAAAATATTTAAAAAAGACAATACTCCTAAAAGAAAGGGCATCATAGGCGGCCTTAATATTTCAAAATAATTTCCTTCTTGAAATAAATACTCATAATTTAATAAATATGAAACAAAATCCCAAGAATAATTGTTAATATTCTGATATAAGAAATACGATGTTGAGATTATAAATAAAACAAACATATAAATCAAAGTATGTTTATTTTTGAGAATGTTATTTTTTATGTTTTTTAATTTTTTTTTAATTTTTGTTTGAGCCATTTTAATATTTTCCTTTGAATTCATTAACTTTTATTGAAAAAAGCTCAAGTAAAGTTTTAGGATAATCTTTAAGTTTTACTTTGCTATTTTCATTCTCAATCCATTTTACTCCAACTTCCTTGATTGTATTATTGTATTTTTGTGCAAGATAAAGAATTTCGAAATCAAAACCCCATCTATTGATTCTTTGCAATCTGAAAAGTTTTTTTGCAACATTTTTTTTGAAAAGTTTGAACCCACACTGTGTGTCTTTGATATCTTGCCTAATTAAAATAGAAATCATAAAATTGGAAAACCTGCCTAAGATCCTCTTATGCAATCTTGTTTTCACTTTTGAACTTTTTAAAGCCCTTGAAGCTATAACAATATCATATTTCTCAATCAATTTCAAAAATTTGTCAAGTTCATTAATAGGTGTTGACAAATCAATGTCTGTAAATAAAATCAAATCTCCTTTTGCAATCTTGATGCCTTGCTTTATACTATAACCTTTTCCTTTATTTTTCCTTTTGTTCGTTAGAATTATATTTGGATAATTAAATTCGGTTACAATTTTTCTGGTTTTATCATTTGAACCATCATCAACTATTATGATTTCATAATCCTTTTTGAATTTTTTTTCACAATAATTTATGATTTTTGTTAATGATTTAGTTATTCTTAATTCTTCATTGAATACGGGAATAACAATTGTAATTTTCATTTTACTTTATCAAATACTTTTCAATTTCTTCACTATTTGAGTTGCCTTTAAGAGTTTTATTATAATTAATTACTATTGAAGGCAATTTTTCTATATTATAAAAATTATAAAAATAATCAAGGCTTTCTGTGTATCCATAATCCATAGGTAGAACTTTTAGATTATATCCTGAAACAAGTTTTGATATCTCTTCTCCTTGTTTCCTTGCATTATCTTCTTCCGTGCCATTAAAAAAGAACAGAATCATATTGCTGGTTGTATTGCATTTTTCTTTGAATTTTTTGTATTCAATATAAAAAAGAACCTGGTTTATATTGTGTTTTTGCTTCAAATAAATGTAATTTTCAGAATCAAGTTTGTTTTCATTTTCAAGTCTTTCAAGTTCAACTCCCGTCAAGTACAACCTGTTTGACATTGTATCAAGGATATTTTCATCGCATTGTTCGTCATTAAATACTTCTGAAAATTTTGCCATATTATAAATTGATTTTAAATTTAATTGCTCAGTTTCAAATTCAAGTTGAAGATTGTCAAATGATTTGTCTGCAAAATTCCATCCCGCAAAAAACCCAATAATAAATGTCAAAAGCATACCCGTTATAATTAATGTTTCTGTTTTCTTGTAAACAATATTTTTCTTCATTTTATTTGGTCCCCCAATTGTATTTAGCACCGCTCATCTCTCTTTTAATACTTACAATCCATACATAAATATAAACGTAATTGTAAACCATTATATATATAAAGAATGCAAATGCTTTTTTAAAGAAATCTTTTTTAAAATAATTGTAATCATAAAACCTAATTACTCCATAATATAAAAACATCAAGAATATGAAACTTGCAAAGATTATCAAGTCAATTGTAGGATCAATTGTGAGAATGTAGTCTCTTATTGAATCAAACTCAAACCACGATATGACATCCGGAGTATTGATTAATTTGAAAATGAATTCGTAAATTTTTTTATAAATATTGTAAGAAATCACAAAAATAGCCATGAAATACAAAATAGGGCCTATTATATTCATTGGAAATTGATACATGCCAAACAACCCATATACTTTGTTAAAAAAGATGTCTTTGTGTTTCCTATGAGTTTGGATAAATCCCCTTGACCACCTCAACCTTTGATTTAAAAAAGTTTTGAATTTGTTAGGAGTGTTTGTGAAAACTTTGCTTTTTGACGCATACACTACTAACTTATGAGACCTCCTGACCTTCACCCCCATCTCAAAATCTTCTGTAAGGTTGTTTCTGTCAAAACCTTTTAGTTTTTTTACAATTTCTGTTCGGTAGAAACTTCCTCCATTAGTCATGTGAAGGAGTCTTTGTGACGCATTTAGAAATCTTATTAAACCAACCATCATATACTCAATTAATTGAATTCTTTCAAGTATATTCTTATTTTCATTAATAGGTTTCATTTGGCACATTACTACCCCTATTTCTTTATTTTCATCTTCACAGAAAATTCTTATTGCTTCTTCTATTGTATCTTTGTTAATTGTTGTATCAGCATCTATTATTGCCATAAATTCAGTATCTACATTTTTTATTGCTTTATTGATTGCACCTGCTTTTCCTTGGTTTTTTTTCAAATCAACAAGACTTACAATTTTTTTATTTCCCTTGACAAGTTTTTTTGCAATATTAATTGTATCATCTTGAGAAGCATCATTTACGATTATAACTTTCATTATTCCTTTATAATTTGATTTTAATATTGAGTTTATCGTGTTTATCAATGTTTTTTCTTCATTATATGCTGGAACTAGTATGGAAACGCTGGGCCATTTTTTCACAATAAACTTTTTTTCTTCCTGATTTATATTTAGCATTGTCAAAATCCAGAAACAAGTGAAATAAAGACCTACGAAAATTATAATGTGGCTTGTTAGAGAAATAAGATAATCCATTAAATTTCACCTCGTATTTTTTTATATTCAATAGTTATTGTGTTCAAATCGACAATTCCATTATTATTTTGCAATGTTCTTGTTGTTTTGTTTCCAATTATTACAAATGGCGAATATGTTGCTTCATACTTATTCTTGATTTTTATTAAAAGTGGTTCATTTTCATAATTAATATCAAATGCAAATATTATTGTTTCATTTTTATGATTTAATGAATATTGCTCAAGTATAAGTGATTGCTTGTCAAGTTGTGTGTTCAAACTATTAAAAAAGTAAATTACTGGCACAATTATATCTTCTTCACAAATTTTATTATAATCTTGTACCTGTAGATAAAGTTCAATTTCTTCAAGAAAATATTCTCTTTGTTTATTAAGTGAAACTTCTTTGTTTTTTTCTAAAAATAGTTGCCCAAAATTACTCAAATCAGTCCCAATTTGTTTTATTGTTTTTTGTTTATCGAATATGTTTCTTTTTTTGATTTCACAATCATAAGACAAATTGAATGTCTCATAAAATCTATCCTCAACTAAATTTCCCTCAGTAGTCAATTGCATATTTGCAAATTCCGTGCTTAAAACCTCAACTCTTTGATTATCCAAGTATCCATTTAAAATCAAAGCAAAAAAATATATTATCAACGTTAGAATTCCGGCTTCAATGAAAATAAGGTTCCTTCTTCTTTTGGAAAGCATAACAAAAAATAGGGATTATTTATTTTTAAACATTTGTAATTTGTAATTTTTAGATTTTAAACTTAAAACTCACCTACTCTTCCCAACACCAACTCGCCCGCAATAAACTTTAATTGGACACTTCGAGCAGAAAGGACTAATCGGTCTGCAAATAGATTGTCCAAAAGCAACTAAGTAGGTATTATACAAAATCCAATGCTTTTTGGGCAATCTCTCCCGCAGAATCATCTCAGTTTCATCAGGCATTTTTGTCTTTAAAAACCCAAACCTGTTTGAAATCCTGTGTACGTGCGTATCCACACATACTGCAGGAATCCCGTATCCCTCTGCAAGAACAAGATTTGCGGTTTTTCTGCCAACGCCTTTGAAAGTCAAGAGCACATCCAAATTCTTAGGAACAACTCCATCAAACTCCTTAACAAGTCGCAAACAAATATCTCTTATCTGAATAGCTTTTCGTTTGTAAAAACCAGCAGGATAAATAGCTTTTTCGATTTCACTCAAAGAAACATTGTAAATGTCAGAAGGTTTTCCTAAAATCGCAAATAACTTTTTAGAAGCTTCAATTGTAACTTCATCTTTAGTTCGAAGAGAAATAATTGTAGACATAAAAACCTTGAATGGATCTTTATCTTGAAGTGCAATCAAAGTAACAACTGGCACATGCCATTTTTTAACTTCAATCTTAAGAATATTCATAACTTCATCAAAAGGAAAATCTTTACTCATATTTTATAGAAAAAAACTATATTTAAAAAACTTTACGAGAAACAATAACAAACTACAACTAAAAAATTAATTTAGTTATTTTTTTCTTAGTTTGAGACACTTAAAGGCAGATAATAGCAGCGCTATATCTGTCCATTAAGTAACGAAAAAATAAGGAAAAAAGAATAAATTATCTATAATCTCTCCATTGGTGCTTACACTTTTCGCATTTATAAAAAAGAGTTTCTGGCTCGTCTCCTGCCCTTGTCTGTTTACTCCAGTAAAAAGCTTTCTTATGCTTGCACTCAGGACATTCCATGTCAACTAAAGGATGAATTTCGGCTTGCGTGTCATCAGAATTTACAACTTCTATCTCTTTCTCCTTTTTAATCTTCTCATTCAATGCAATGGTAGACTTTGCTTTCTGAACAAAACCACAAGCACTACACTTTATATCCTTACCTTTCTCTCCTATAATAATTGCATCACAATTTGAACAAAATTCTACCATTTTTCTTACCTATATATTGTTTATGTAATTCAGATTTAAAAAACTTGTGCCTCAATTACAAGCCAAGCTTTTTAGCATATTCGTTTGCCTCTCCCTCATTATATCTGTACGTGTTTCCAAAATTGAAAACTTTCAAATTACTAGTGATTGGAAATATGTGAATATGTACCTGTGGGACATCAGTTCCATATACTAGTGTTCCAATTCTAACTCCAAGAATTTCTCTGAAATGTTTAACTAGTTTCAAAACAACTTTTTGCAACTCGAGATATTCTTTTTCTGACATATCTGTAATGTTTTCATATGCTTTTTTTGGAATTACTAAAGTGTGTCCTTTTTCAAAAGGCATTATGTCCAAAAATGCAAGTGTGTCTTCATCTTCATATACTTTACTGCAAGGAATTTCGCCCTTGATAATTTTCATAAATATTGTATCTTCTGCCATAAAATAATATTCAAAATTAGGATTTAAAAAGATTACTAATTTTTTTTGATTTGGTTTAATTTATAAATCCTATATTATTTTTAATTTGTTATGAAATTATTAAGACAAGTGCCTCCAACAGCAGCTTTAGTTCATGGAACATCCCTAGAAGCAATAGAGCATTTGTTGCTAAATGGGGAATTGCCAAGGGCTAAGAATGATTGGTATTTTTTTGAATTTATGGGGGCAAAGTCTCCAATTTTTAAACATTATCCTTCTGATTCTATCTCTTCAAAGGAAAGTATTGAGGATATATTTTCTTTAAGACAATTTTATGCAATAGAAAATGCAAGACAGCATTTTTTACAAAATGAATTACAGTTTTTGCCATGGTGGATTAATGAGGCAGTATTAGATACAAGAGAAGATTGGGAAAATTGGCTAAATGAGGATGAACCAAATTTAAATAGAAATAATGCAAGAAATTTAAGTAAGAGAATTATAGAAAGAAAAGGAGTTTTAATTTTGCCGAGTAAAACATTTTTGTCTAAATATAACTCTGAATATGCTCCTCCCCATGATGGAATTAGATTTAAGTGTACTTTCCCTGTAATTAGAGAGGATATTGATGTTATAATTCCTCAGGGTGAAGTTGAAAGAAAAAAATTAGAAAAATATTTTAAATTAGCGTTCGAAAGAAATCTTCGACTTTCAAGTCGGGGATGAATTGAGTAGGTAATTTGCTGAAAATTATTTAATATTAAACTTCGGGGAATCTCCGTCCTTTAGGGCGGAGAGGAGGGAGTTTATCTATTAAAATTTTCTTCAATTAAAATTTCAACTCTTCGCCAATGTATGGGTCATAAACTTTTCCTTTGAAATTCTTCTCAGCATAATCTTTTACTGTTGAGATTGATTCCAAATCTCCATGTTGTAAAATTAAATGTTTTGGATTGATTTTTTGAATTAATCTGAAAATGCTATCTTGTCCGTAATGTGCTGAAAAGTCAAACTTTCTAACATGACACCTAACTGGAGATTTATTATGATTATGATAAAAAACATGGTCCTCGAAAATACTCCTACCATTTGTACCTTTTGCCTGGAAACCAGTCATTATGATGAAATTGTCTTTCTCATTTATGAAATGGGGCATGTAACTCATAACTGGCCCCCCTTGAACCATTCCAGAAGTTGTAAGAATAACAACACCTTTTCTTCTTCCAATTTGGTCCCTTTCTCGTGGATGTCTGACAATGTTCGCCCTCTTGAACATTCTCTCCAAAGTATCAATATTGTCAACATAAGGGTCGCCAGACTCAATAATATGCCTTGTCAGCTTTCTTGCCATTCCATCAATGTAAATAGGGATGTTTTCATCTAACTTGGAAAGAAGAATAAGTATTTCCTGACTCCTTCCTACTCCGAAAACAGGGATGAGCGCACTTCCCCCACCTTTGATACAAGTATTAATAGAATCAATTAGACCTTGCTCACTCTCTTCCCTTACCGGGTGCTCCCTATCTCCATAAGTATTTTCAGTAATAAGGATGTCAACATCATTTTGCAGCTTTTCAAGATCAGACGGAATCATGAGGTTGGTATCTTCAGTATTGATGTCTGCCGTGTACAGCAAAGTTTTCCCTTCAACTTTCATGAGGATACTCGCGCCTCCAGGAATATGTCCGGAATTAATGTATTGGAACTTGATTTTCCCGTCATGAGTCTCGTATTCCTGGTCGTATTTTACAAACCTCAAATCCTCTTTCACTCTCTCAATATCTCTCTCCACATAAGCAGGGTGTATGTGCTGTAATTTTTCAAGATGATAAGAATCCTCTAAAAGCATATTTACAATCCTCCAAGTCAAACTTGTAATGTAAATCGGACAATTCAGATTCTTGTTTTCAAGCATAGGAAGTGCTCCGCTATGATCCAAATGAGCATGGGACAAGAAAATTCCGTCAATGTCATGAATCTTATCTAAATATTTCGGATACTCTATCCCATGTGGCACAAATTTAATGCCTGCATCAAGCAAATACCTCTTGCCTTCGCTCTGTATCTCTATACAACTCTTTCCAACTTCTCTTGCCGCTCCATGAAATATTATCTTCATTTATCTTTCACCTATTTAATTTTAACAAATATCTTATTTCTATTTTCATCACTACTCAAAAATTATGAAATAAAAACATTTTTAAACCTTTAAACCTTGTCTATAACTATTATGAGTAAACAATTACCTCCGTTTTCGTTTTTTCAACTTGAAACTTTACTAGAAAATTTATCCAAACATTCTGCAGATGAAGAAGGTTTTAGGTTAAGGAAAATAGATGAGGATAGATATAATTTGTGTGGTTTAAGACCAATCATAAGTCAATTTATTGATGGTATGCCATTTGGAGTTACAATGTTTGATTTGATTATGGGTTCTGTAAGTCCTTGCTATAGTCCTTTTAATGGATATGAAGTTGGTAAAGTTAGAGTTGAGCAAGGAACTTCCAGAAATGGTTCTTTTGAAAGATTGGAATTAAAAACTTCTACGCCTATCACAATAAAAGGAGAAAAACTTATGCCTTTTTTAATAGAAATCTCTAGAGATAGTAGAAAAAGAGAAAAAAGATATGATCAAACTAGGACTTCTTTGTTTTGTCCGCGAGAATTATTTGCTCTTAATGAACAAATTCCAACCGAATGGTTTGGGAAATGGTAAAAACACATATTTATAAATACCAAATTACATAAAAACATAACTATGGAAATAGAAAACATATTTTATGGGATTGGAATATTTTTTTTGTTTGTAACTATTGGTTACTTTGTAGGAACATACCTTGAAGAAGTGCCTGTACAAATAAAGGCAATATTGACATTCCTTCTCTCAGTAATATTATTTTTATTGGGAGACTACTTAAGGAGGAGGAACGTATAAAGATGGCACAAGCGGATTGGTCTATAGCAGTGGGAATAATAACATTCATAATATCAATAATTTTTGCAGCAATATATTACTTAAGATATAAAAAAATATTTTTGATAGTGCTCATCGCATCTATTGCAACTTATGTATTTGGAGTGTTTTACACTTGGGACGTGTTTGAACCTGGAAAGAACATAATCTTGGTTATGTTGCTGGTTTCAACAATAATTATGGTTTTTTTAGGAAAGTACTTTGCAAAATTCGAATTGAAACCTTCAAAGCCTCATACCTCGTTCAAGGAGAACAATAAAACAAAATAATCAAAATGGCAAAAAAAATAAGGTGGGAACTTGTATTTTTAATAATCTTCTCAATAATATTTTTAGCTATATTATTTTTCTCTGTAAGTTTGAGAGACGTCACTGTAGATTATTACTTCAAAGACAACATCTCAATTGATAAGGATAAAATAGTTAACAGACAAAAATTGCCCGGGGAATACGAATTAGGACACATAGACATTAAAAATGATGGGTTCATTCCGGCAAGAGTGAAGTTAAAATCCTATATCTTATGTAGTTTTGACACTCAAGATTACACTTACGACTATTACCTTTTTTATAGGGGAAATATTGAGCAGAGTTACAACGAAATGTTTTCTGCATCAGGGAGTTATGTTGATGTTGGTTCTAGAAAGTCTGAAAAACTATACATATACCTTCAATCCTTTTACATTGAAGAATTTAACAATATCAAAAACAATGAAACTCTAACGGAAGATTTTAACATATATGTTTACGAAATAGAATCTCAAGACATGTATAGGTACGATTTTTGCCGGAATGCAGACAAGAACGCATATGAAAAAGTCATCAAAGTGATAATTAATGAAGAATGAATAAAAAGAAAGCAGAATTGAACAATGTAACAATTGCAATAATAATCATAGTGATAATAATCTTGATGGGGCTAGCTTTTATGGCAACAAAATTGCTAGCCTTCAAAGAAATAGTTAGTTAAAATGCAAGTTAAAATATTTAATTCCTCTGAAAAAGAGATTCAATTAAAAAAATTTAATATTTTTGTAGGGATAAGTGTCGGGATTAAACCAATTAATGATGAATTAGCAAAAGAATACTTGTCGTGGAGTTTAAAAAATACAAAAGAAAACGTAATTATTTTAATTGCTGACGAGATTGCGAAATATAATTATATAGTATTTAGTAATTATAATGAAAATAAAAGTCTTAATCGTGCTTATCGTGATGGTGCAGAACATATAAAAATATTTGAAAATGTTATCTCTAAATATTTTGAAAATGAGATTAAAAGAATTAAAATAATTACTTGGAAAGATATCTTATCTGACAAATATTATTCTAGAAAAGAGATAATTGAGGATTTTTATAATATAAATTCGGCGTTTCAAGAAAAAATTAATTATTTTCTTAAAAAATATACTGAAAGAAGAAATAAAAATTTAAATAAAGAAAAGTTTAAAATTCTTTCAAAATATATTATTTCTGAATTACCGACTATTCTTTTTGGTATTGAATTTCAAAATAATCATTATAATCTCTTACTTTATCCTACATATGTTCATAGCGGTTTAAGTGAACTTTCAAGCAATATTTTTAAAGGTGTTGAATTTTTAGAATTAAAAAATAAGTTGGGATTAGATAATAAAACAGTTTTAGTTGAAGCATATATTGAGAAGTAATATAAAATACAATAGAAATAAATAAAAAAGACAAATTATTTTATTTCAATAATTTTTTGGTCTTGTGTTATATGAAGTGTTTTACCTTCTTCATAATTAAGTTCTTCTGCAAGTTCAATCAAACCTTCTTTAAGTCTGATATCTCCGTGAACAGGCACAATATGTTTTGGGTGAATCATATTTAGCAAATCTCTGTGGTCCTCTCTTGAAGCGTGTCCTGAGACGTGAATGTCCTTGAAAACTTTACACCTGTATGGAGCTAGTTTAGCATGTAGAATTTGTGATGCTTCAATATTAACTTGTGTAGGGATAACTTCAGATGAAAAAACAACTTTGTCATCTTCTTTAAGTTCAAATGGGGTCTTTCCTTCAGCGATTCTTGAAAGTACTGCATTATCTTCCCCTTGGTGTCCTGTGCAAACAACAACATAATCTTTTTTGTTTTTGTTGATTTTGTCAAGCCACATGTTAACTTCTTTAGGGGACTCTGCAATTTCTACACCTTTCTCTTTAAAATCGATAATTCCTGCGTTCTTTGCAGCTTTACAATACTTACCTAAACTTCTTCCAACAAATACAAGTTTCCTTCCAAGTTCGTTTGTAAGTTCAAGAATGGATTTAAGTCTTGTAATGTGTGATGCAAAAGTTGTAATAACAATACCTTGAGTATTTACAATGTTAGTTTCAATAAAAATATCTCTAAGCATCTCTTTTACAACAATTTCTGATAGTGTTTTTCTTTTTCTGTTACTTCTAACTGAATCTACTACAAGAAGCAATACTCCTTCTTTTTCATCAATTTCTCTAAGTCTCTCATAATTGGTTCTTTGTCCAAGAGCGGGCCTGTTGTCAAACTTAAAATCATTTGCATACATTATAACTCCTTCAGGAGCATGAATTGCAATTAAAGTTGATTGTGGAATTGAGTGTGTTACATTAATAAATTCTACTTCAATGCCTGAAGGCAAAGTAAAACTTGAATTAACATTCACTTTGATAAATTTATTTTTCAAAGGGTCTTTAATATTTCTAGATGATTTCATCAAAACCTTTAAAACTTCAATAGTATAAGGTGTCGCATAAATTGGACAATTGAATTGTGATGCCAAATATTGAATCGCACCAACATGGTCCAGATGTGCATGTGAAATGCAAATAGCTTTCACTTTATCTTTTTTATCTAAAAGAAGTTTAGGATCTGAAAGAATCTCTTTCTCAATCATCTCAGAAACATCCATGTTATCTACTTCATTATTGTACTTCACAAGATTGCTTAACTGCAAACCCATGTCGCAAATAACGATTTCGTCACCGATCTCAAAGGCAAACATATTCCTGCCGGATTCGTTTGCACCTCCGATTGCGTATAATTTCATTTTTTTAATTTACTCTTAAACTATGTGTCTAATTGCACATAATTTTCCAAAAGTTATGAAAAATACAGCTTAAAATTATTCCCTCAAAACCGTTTCCCTTTCAAATATTAATTATATTTCAAATACAGTTTAAGGACAATAATTTCGTTAAAAATTAAATCTTGAATATTTTAAAAAAATCTGTATTTTTTCTTAACCTATAACTAATTTAGTTACTTGTTTATTTATAAAGCTTGCGAATTCATTTTTAACCTAATATTAACTACAAATATTAAATCAAAAACATTATTCTATAAAATGGATTAATATCCTGGATATAAATATGTAATTTTTTCATTCATAATCGTTGGCGTTTCTAGTTCAATATTAACTGGAGCAAATCCCTTTGGATATAATGTTATTCTTAAATATTCTCCTTCACTAATATTGAAATCAGAAGTTAATATGAAATTTATTTCGATAATATCATCACTATTAAATGCCCAATCAGGATAATTAGAATCTTTTTTTATAAATCTTGTTTGAAATTGACTTTCACTCAAATTACCATAAGTTATCTTTTGTTTACTATTAACTTTAGCATATAACCCAATAAACATATCATTGATTTTTATTGGCATACTATCTTTCACATGTTCTAATTTAATAGTTATTATGTCTTCTCCACCATTAATAATTTTATCATTAGTGTCTGAAACTGAAACTTCAACAAGATTAAATTCTGCAGAAAGATCTTTTGTAATCATTTCTTTTACTTCTTCAACTTTTTTTTGTTCTTTTTCAATAATACTTGAAGGCATCATTACAAATAATATTAGCCCTATTGAAAGTAGTAATACTAATAAACTAATTATAATCTTTTTATTCATAAAGTAATTTAAAACATAAATTATTTATAAAATTATTCGTATATAAATTCAAACTTTTAATTGATTTTGTAAGTAAAGTTTTGGAATTATTATTTCTAACCCTGCCCTTACTACAAATATTTATAAACGGGTATTTTTTAATCATATTAGGATGTCAAAAGAGAATTTTGAAGAGATAAAAACCAAGGTTGAGGCAATACTTTTTTCTTATGGTGATTGGATAAGTGCAAATGACATAATCAAAAGCCTGAACGTGGATTCTGAACTTCTTGTAAAAAACAGCCTTAAGGAACTTGCAGAAAAATATAAGCAAGGTTACCCTTTTGTAGTTGAGCAAAATGAATTGAATAAATGGAGGATGGCACTTAAACCAGAATATGAAGATTTGGTTTCGGATTTGATTTCAAGCGTTGAAATCCCTCTGCCAATCCTAAAAGTTTTATCAGTAATTGCATACGAGCAACCTGTGACAAAAACTAGGCTTTCAGAAATACTTGGAAAATCAGTAAAGTCCGAAGTTGCATACCTTTACAGGCACAAATTTCTGTCTTATGAAAAGCAAGGAATTGGGAAATATTACAGAGTAACAAAGAAGTTTTACGACTACTTCAAAATAGACGAAGATGAGGATTTTAGAGCAACTGCAAACAAGAATATCACTGAGTTTTTACAGGAATTTGATACAATTGCCAGCGAAAAAAATGAAGAGAAGTAATGATTTCTCTAATTCCTCTGAATATTATGACATAATACTTGGTAAAGATAAATATGAAAAATATGCTAAGTTTGTTGAAAAATTATTAAAAAAATATAATGTTAAATCTATTTTAGAATTGGGTTGTGGAAGTGGATTATATTTGTTCCCTTTGAAAAAAGCAAAATTTGATATTGAAGGGTTAGACATTAGTAAGAAAATGCTTGCAATTGCAAGAAAAAGAAGTAAATCAATTGCTTTATATGAAGAAGATATGTCTAAATTTAAGATAAATAAAAAATATGGTGGCATAATATGTATGAATTCCTCATTAGTTATGCTTTCTAATATTAAACTTATAGAAAAAACAATTAAAAATTGTTATAATCATCTTAATGAAAAAGGAATTTTAATCTTAGATATTCCAAATCATAAAGTAGAAGTTAAAGAAAATAATTTTTCTCAAAGTTATGAACAATATAATACTGATAACAAAATAATTGATGTTATATTTCGAGATTGCAAAAAAGGAGATAAATGGGCAACAGATTGGATTGGATTTGTTAAAGATGGAAATAAATTTAGTCAGTTTAAAGAATACTATGAAGAATTAATTATTGATGTAAAAAAATTTGAAAAAATGTTGGAAAATAGTGGTTTTGAGTTAATTAATTTGTATGGAACAAAAAGAGGAGGCAAGTTTGAGGAGAACAAATCTTATCGAAGATTTTATGTTTTAAAAAAGAAGTAATTTCAACCCAAAATTCCCTTATAAAAAAACTGTTTAATTCCTTGATAAAACAAACATTTAAAAAGCCCTAACCCTTGTTTTTTATTAAAATGAGTGCAGATTACGGAGCAAAAAATATTAAAGTTCTAAAGGGCCTTGAAGCAGTAAGAAAAAGGCCAGGAATGTATATTGGAGGAACAGGAATTGATGGTCTTCATCACCTTGTAAAAGAGTTAGTAGACAATGCAGTGGATGAGGCGTTGGCGGGACATTGTGATAAGATTACTATCACCATTCACCCTGACAATTCTGTGACTGTAACAGACAATGGGAGAGGTATTCCTGTAGATACACATTCGCAAGGAAAAAGTGCCGCAGAAATTATTTTTACAGTGCTTCACGCAGGAGGTAAGTTCGATAAAAGTTCTTATAAAGTTTCAGGAGGCCTTCACGGAGTGGGTTCTTCTGTTGTGAATGCACTTTCAACTAAGATGCATGTTAAAATTTTCAAAAACGGAAAAGAATATGTTATGGATTTTGAAGATCAGAAATGTGTAGGTGGTTTAAAAGAAATTGGCCCTACAAAACAAAAAGGAACACATGTAACCTTCTGGCCAGATCCAAAAATTTTCCAGACAATAAACTTTGATTTCAAGATAATGAAAAAGAGGTACAGGGAATTTGCATTTTTAAATCCAGGTATCAGAATTGTTTTCACAGACGAGAGAAACAACCTAGAAGAGGTATTCCATTATGAAGGAGGACTTGAGGACTTCGTAAAATATGTTATCAGCGGTGAAAAGCAATTAATCCCAAACATTATTACAATCTCAGGTGAGAGTGAAGATGTGCAGGTGGACATAGGTATGACATATACCAATTCCTATAACGAAAATATTGAAGGTTTTGTAAACAACATCTCAACCCCTGGTGGAGGTACGCACATTTCTGGTTTCAAACTTGGACTTATTAAAGCACTTAAAGATTACATAAACAACAATGGTAAACCTGCAGACAAAAAGCTAGATTTGACAGGTAACGATGTAAGAGAAGGTATAACTGCAATCGTATCTGTGAAAGTTCCCGAACCTCAGTTTGAAGGACAGACAAAAGACAAGTTAGGTAACCCGGAAATTCAAAGCATCGTATCTGGAGTTTTGTATGAGAAACTATACGAATACTTTGATGCAAATCCAAAAGGAGTAAGGTCAATTATTGACAAAGCAACTGAAGCAAAAAAAGCAAGAGAAGCTGCAAGGAAAGCGAGAGAACTTGTAAGAAGGAAAAATGTACTTGAATTTTCATCTTTGCCAGGAAAACTTGCGGACTGTTCTTCAAAAGACCCAGCAGTATCTGAGCTTTTCATTGTAGAGGGAGACTCAGCAGGTGGAAGTGCAAAACAAGGAAGAGTAAGAGAAACACAAGCAATTCTTCCATTAAAAGGTAAAATATTGAACGTGGAAAAAGCAAGACTTGTAAAAATACTTGAAAACGACGAAATTAAAACATTGATTACTGCACTTGGAACGGGATTTGGAGAAACTTTTGAACCAGACAAAATCAGGTACCACAAAATAATTATCATGACAGATGCGGATATTGATGGTGCACACATTGCCACACTACTTTTAACTTTGTTCTTCAGGCACTTCAAGGAACTTATATTAAGAGGACACGTCTACATTGCAATGCCTCCTTTATACAAAGTGAAGAAAGGAAAACAGGAGACTTATTTGCACACTGACATACAATTAGAAGATTACAAAGCAGCAAACCAAGGAGAAAAAATAGATATTCAAAGATATAAGGGTTTGGGAGAGATGAATCCTGACCAATTATGGGACACAACATTAGACCCTGAAAAAAGATTCATTAAGAAAGTATCAATTGACGATGCTATCGATGCAGACATGGCTTTCTCAATGCTTATGGGCGACAAAGTTGAGCCAAGGAGAGACTTTATTATTGAAAATGCCCAATTCGTAAAAGATTTAGATGTATAAATTCTTTTATTTCTTTATTATTACCAACAGGCACTATATGTTATACTTTTTTTTGGCACAGTATCTGTTGTTGGTGCCTCTGAATGCATATCTAGCATCCAACTAGGTTCTTTTTCTAATTTCAAACCAAGTTTGGAAAGTGCAAATTTAATTTCTGCCAATGTATATTCTCCTACTCCATGAATGTCTTTATTAAATTCATATTCGGTAATTCCCAATATATTCTCTATACTGGTTATATTATTTGTTCTTAGAATATTCTCAGTTCTAGGCGATAAATCAAGCTCTGAAATAGAAGTTTCTATTGTTTCTTTTTTTTCTCTTTTAACTCTCTTAATTGGCGCTTTATCTAAATTAACAGGAAAGTCATAAAAAAGCATATGTTTCACGGGAGTACCTAACCTTGAAGGGTGTCTTAATTTATTTATTGCTTTTGATTCCATTTGTCTTATCCTTTCTCTAGTAACTGCAAAATGTTCTCCTACTTCATTCAAAGTATGTTCTTCTGCATCAATACCAAATCTTAATTTTACTATTTCTTCTTCTCTTCGAGTTAAAGTTTCAAGCATTTCACGTATAAATTCATTTCTCTCTGTAATAAAAATCTTTTCTTCAGGAGCCGATTTAGTTTCATCAGTCAAAAATCTTTCATGCCAAGGTGTCCTTTCCTCATCAACTCTCATATTTATATCCTGATATCCATTTAAAAATCCATTCAAGATTCCCATAGCAATTTGTGAAGCATTGTCTTCGCCTTTTAAAGTAATCAATTCAGGAACTGCTAATATAAGTTTCTCAAATATATCTTCTCTTCCATGTCCATTTTCACTTAATTTATCTCCTTTTTTCATCCCCACATATACTATTCTTTTAAAAGCATCAATAATATGTTGTGGTAATTTTATAAGGCCTACATCTTCATTAGCTTTTCTTAATATGTTTGAAACTGCATTAACTGTAATAAATGTGCTAAGTGCATATTGTGGCCTATAATTTTTAAGTGTTTTAATAATTGACATTAACCCAATTTGAACATAATCTTGGAAATTTTCTCTTGAAGCATTTGCAGGTAGAAATACTTTATTTTCACCTAAATCAAATGGTTTACCTTTATACAATCCTGCAACAATGCCTCTTATGTAATATTGTATTCTAGGAGTAATTTCATTTGCAATTTCTATTTGTCTTTGTGTTCTATTTTTTAAGTTAGTTCCATCTCCCAATTGAACACCCATTACATATTCCGCAGCTAAACTTTCAAGTTCTCCCCATCTTTTAGAATCTTCTCTAGGATTGCTTGCTTTTTCAATTAAAATATCAAGGTTTTTTCTTGTCTTTCTTAATTTCCTTAATTTTTCTCTGCCTTCAGAAACTATCTCTTTTTTTAATTCAGGCAAATCAGAACTTTCAAAACCACAAGTATCGTAAAATAAACTGCCAAGGGCTCTAACTTCACTTAATTTTTTCCTATAATGTTCTTTAGTCCTATCAACTAATTCTTTATGTTGTTCAATATATACTTGATATTTTTCGCCCATACTACTAATAAGTAACACTTTTCCTTTTATAAATCTAATCTAAAGAATAATATTATAAAACAATAAAAACAGAATTTACTAGAGATGATTTCAGAAGCAATACTAAGACTTGAAGTTGGCGCGAAAATATACGAGAGAGGAGAAGATATTTTCAAAAAAACTGCACAAAATAAAATAACATTTATGCTTCTTGAAGACAACCTTATAGCAAAAACAAAAGTAAAAGATTATGATTGCAAAATTGATTATTCTATAACAACTGGCAACATAAACAACTGTTCTTGCACATGTCTATATTATGATAATAATCATATTAAATGTAAACACATAGTAGGATTTGCATTACAAATAAATAATTCATTAAAAAGCACAATTAGAGATTTCAACATATTAAAAAAAGATGAAAAAACAATTGCAATAAAAAATCACTTAGATGATTTAAATAAATTCGATTCAAAAAACCTACAAAAATTAAAAGTTCAGTCTGTATTCGAACTTACATCAAAAATAAAAAACATACTTGAAGACAATCCTGAATTAAACGACATAGAAGTTCAAGGAGAAATTTCCACATTCACTCCAAACAAGTCCGGGCACATTTACTTCTCAATAAAAGACAAAAAATCTGTTCTTAATTGCGTAATGTTTAAGTGGGCAGCAGAACAACTTACATTCACACCAAAAACCGGAGACGAGATAATATTAGAAGGAGACATAAATGTATATGAACCAAGGGGGAACTATCAATTAAATGTTAAAAAAATAAGAAAAACTGGCGATGGCGATTTATTCAAAAAATATTTAGAACTAAAAAATAAACTTGAAAAAGAAGGAATATTTGACATTGAACATAAAAAACCAATTCCTAAATTTCCAAAAACAATAGGAGTAATATCTTCTCCAACTGGAGCAGTAATTGAAGACATAATAAAGACTGTAAAAAGAAGGTTTCCAAAAATAAAAATTACACTAATGCCAGTAAGAGTGCAAGGAAAAGGTGCTGAAAAAGAAATAATTGAAGCAATAGATTATCTAGAAAACAAGCAAAAGCCAGATACGATAATAATAGCAAGAGGTGGGGGTTCCATGGAAGATTTGTGGTGCTTTAATAACGAATCTCTTGTAAGAAGAATATTCAAATCAAATACACCAATAATCTCAGCAATAGGTCATGAAACTGATTTCACATTAACAGAATTTGCAAGTGATGTAAGAGCATCAACACCAACAGCAGCTGCAGAAATAGCAACTCCATTTTTAGATGAGATAAATGTGTTTCTGACTCAGGCAAAAAAAAGAATAACAAACTCATTAAAAAACAATATACAAAATAAAAAGCTTCATCTCGCATTTATGGAAAGCACACTAATAAGTCAATTTGATTTAATAATAACAAAAAACAAAAACACATTAAAGTCCTTGGGCGAAAAACTTAATCTTCTCAATGCAAAAACAATACTAAATAAAGGATATTCCATAACAATGCTGGACAATAAAGTAATAAAAGATGCAAACCTATTGAAACCAAATCAGAAAATCAAAACTATTTTAAGTAATGGAGAAATAATATCTAATATCGAAAAACTAAATTAAAATGACAGATTACGAAAAAAACCAAAAAAGGATTGAGGAAATTGTAGAACAGCTTGAAGCTGGGGATATTTCCCTTGAAAAAAACATGAAACTTGTAGAAGAAGGTTTGAAACTTATCAAAGAATCACAGGACTATCTTGAAAAAGCAGAACTTAAAATAACAAAAATAGTTGAAGAAAAAGAAGTGAATTTCAAGTAAATTTAGTAACTACTAAAGAGTAATTGTTTTCGTTAAATTTATAAATATAATACTATTAAAGATTTTATGAAAACAACTCTTTATTTAGGAAAAAATGGATTACCTTGTAAATTAGATAATATGTATGTTGGTATAATTGAGGATGAAAATAGTAGGAATATTGTAGAAGCTCCAACTATTCCTAGTGTTGTAAGTGCTATTAAATCGTCTAAACATTTTCAAAATTTGTCCGGTGGGTTTAATATTAGATTTTTAGAAGAAACTTTAACATTGAAAAAAAAGGAAGAAGTCCCTAATCCTGTTGGCGAATTTCCAAGATATGTAACAAAAATTACAGAAAGAAAGATATATCCAGTATCAAAAAAGGAACATGAAGAATTTGCTAGATTTATAAAAAGCTAGAGCGAATATTCCTGTTGATATTATTTTTAGTTCAATTCTGTCTATAATTAAAACACAAAAAATTTATAAACATTTTATTTCTAAATTTTATTATGACAGAAGAAATTATGCCAGGTATAGTAAACTCAGGAAATGGTTCCGTTTATGCTTTAGTAGTAAGAAACGGTGTAAAAGAAAATTTATGTTTTTCTACTGATTTGATTAGATTGGGTGCTTTATTGCAAATGCCTGTTGAAGAGGGAGGTTTGGGCAAAAAACTAAATATGAACAATATTTCTTTTATTACAGGCGCAGAAGTTTGTGCTGATACAATAGTTGAAGAAATTAATTATAATGACTTTTTATCATTTGTTGATGCTGCAAGAGATTTTAAAAGGATGAGGGAAGTTAAATATTAACTTTTATAAATTATTATCTTTATTCTAATTATATGACTGAAAATTTTTACATTGGTGCGCATGCTTCAATTGGGCTGGGTTTTGAAAATGCATTAAAGTCCATAAAAGCAATTGAGGGAAATGCAGTGCAAGTATTTCTAAAAAATCCAAGAGGAAGACAAGGTAAGCCTCTTGACGAAACAGATGCACAAAACACAAAAAAATATTTAGAAGAAAATAACATGTTCCTAGTTGGGCATTGTTCTTATTTGTTAAATTTTGCAAAGCCATTTGAAGATAATCCTTGGGCAACAGAGAGCCTAATAGATGATATGCAAAGAGTATCAAAACTAGGAGGCATTGGAATAGTACTTCACATAGGAAAATACTTAGAATACGACAAAGAGGAAGCTTTTGAAAACATAAAAAACAATATAAACAAAGTAATAGAATCTACTCCAGAAAATACTTATGTAATATGGGAGAACACAGCAGGACAAGGAACAGAAATAGGATTTAAATTTGAAGAGCTTGCAGAACTATATGATAAAGTAGATAGAAACAAGAGAGTGAAGTTTTGTCTTGACACTTGTCATTCTCATGCTGCGGGATATGACCTTTCAACAAAGCAAGGGGTGTGGGACTGGAAAAGCAAATTTGACGAACTAATGG
>JBFHXM010000006.1:0-20389 GCA_041598975.1 Candidatus Woesearchaeota archaeon
AGACATATAAATAATTATAATTAATTTTATAGATATGACTAAAAATACTACAAATAAATTTCAATATGAGGAAGATGTAATTAAATTCTGGCAAAAAAACGATATTTATAGCAAGGTAAAGAAAAAAACAAAAAATTCAAAACCTTTCAACTTCATAGATGGCCCGCCTTATCCAACAGGAGAACTTCATTTAGGACATTTGAGAAATTGGTCAATTAAAGATAGTGTTTTAAGATTTAAAAGATTACAGGGAAGGGACGTGTACGCAAGAGACGGTTATGATGTGCATGGACTCCCTGTGGAAAACAAGGTACAGAAAAAGCTTGGATTGAGAACTGTTGACGATTTAAAAGAGTTCGGAGAAGAGAAATTTGTTGCAGAATGTAAAAAGTATGTTGCAGGAGTGATTGATGACATGAAAGACCTTAGGGAGAGATTTGGTTTGTGGATGGAAAGAAATCCCTATCAAACTTCTCATCCAGAATATCTTTCCATGGCATGGAGATTCTTCAAAGAAGCCCATAAAAAAGGCTTGCTATACAAAGATTACAAAACTGTTGCTTGGTGCCCTCACGATGAGACAACCTTGAGTGATTACGAAATCAAGGATACTTACGCAACTTTGGAAGATCCCTCAATTTATGTAAAATTTCCAGTAAATAATGAATATCTGACAACAGATTACAATGAAAGTTTATTAATTTGGACAACAACCCCTTGGACTCTGCAATCAAACATGGCTATTGCAATGAATCCCGAATACGAATATTCAAAAGTATTAATTGACTTAAATGGAAATAAAGAAGTTTTAATCCTTGCAACATCATTAATTGAAAAAGTAATAAAAATTCTCTCAAAGCAAAACAAAATAAGTTTAATAAAAGTTCTCGAAACAAAAAAAGGTGCAGAATACGAAGGCATAAAATACGACCATATCTACTTAGAAGAAACACCTTCACAGCAAAAATTTGCAACTCAAGGACACAAACATACACATAGTGTTGTTCTTGCAGATTTTGTAACACTTGATGAAGGAGAGGATGTACTTGAAAAACTTGCAAAAAAAGGTTCATACAAGCACTCAAATGTACAAGAAGAAAAAGAAGAGAAAACTGAAGCAAAACAGGAGACAAACAAACTTACAGATGGAACTGGCCTTGTTCACATCGCGCCAGGACACGGATTTGATGATTATGAAGTTGGCAAAAAATACAATCTGCCTATTTTCTGTCCAGTAGGTGTAAATGGTTGCTTTACAGAAGGGAAATACGAAGGTAAATATTTCAAAGATGTAGATCCTATCGCAATCAAATATCTAAAAGACAAAGGTTTCCTAATCTCTGCATCAAGCAAGACTCACAGATACCCTTGTTGTTGGAGATGTAAGACTCCTATTGTATACAGGGCAGCAGACCAGTGGTGGATAAAAAGAGGCGACATCGTAAATGAAATTATCAAAGAAAATTCCGGTGTGAAATGGTATCCTGATTTTGCAAAAACTGTTTTCAACAACTTGATGGAAACTGCGGGTGATTGGGCAATTTCCAGGCAAAGATACTGGGGAATCCCGCTTCCAATATTTGAAGATGAGGACGGCAATTATGAAGTTTTCGGCTCAAAAGATGAACTTGAAGAAAGAATTGGAAAAAAACTCAATGACATTCACAGGGACGACCTAAAAAAAATTACAATAAAAAACAAAACATCTGGCAAACCTATGAAAGCTGTTCCTTTTATTGCTGATGTATGGTTTGATTCAGGTTGTGCATCATTTGCATCACATTATGAAGAAGGGCTGACATTTGACCAGATTATGAAAAAATATTATCCGATAACTTGGATTACAGAAGGAAGAGATCAGATAAGAGGTTGGTTCTCTTCATTGTTCAATGTGGGTTATGTGGTAACAGGCAAGGCCCCATACAAGAAAGTGCTTTTCTATCAGTTTGTAATGGACAAGGAAGGTCAAAAAATGAGCAAATCTTTAGGAAATGGTATCTCTGGAAACGAAGCAATAGAAAATTGGGGAGCAGATGCCACGAAATATTACTTACTAACCAAAGTGCCTCCTGAAGAACAAATTAATTTTGATCCAGAAGAATTTTCACTTGTAGACAGCTTTTTCAACACACTCGAAAACATAATAAAATATGTTCAAAGTTACAAAAGCAATTACGAAATTAAGAACTCATCAATAAACTTTGCAAACCTTGACATAGAAGATAAGTGGATTTTGTACAAATTAAACAGAACCATAGAAACATACACGAGAAACTTTGAAAAATTCAAATTAAACCTTGCATTCAAGGAAGTTGAAAATTTCATTGTAAATGATTTATCAAAAACATATTTGAAACTAATAAAGGATAGGACAGACGAAAGAGACGACAATCTTTTGGCAATATTTGATGAAATCCTTAAAAAGACATTGATTATGCTATCGCCTGCAATTTCATTTAAAGCAGAACATTTGTATCAGCAAATAAATTTTGAAAGAAAAAGAGAGTCAATTTTCTTAGAAGACATGCCGGAATCTGACAAATTAATCATCAGAGATATTGAGAAAAAGAAAATAGATGAGAACTTTGAACTTGTGCAAAACATAATTGCATCAATTTTAAATGCAAGAGAAAAGGCGAAAATTGGCGTAAGATGGCCACTAGGACAAGCAGATATTATTTCAGGGCTTAAACTCAAAGAAGAGATTTCCATCTTTGAAAAACTAATAAAAAAACTGACAAATATTCAGAAAATAAATTATGACATGGAGGATGTGGAGGTTGATTACATCATAAAACCTAACTTTGCAACACTTAAGCAGGATTTTGAAAATATGCAAGACGCAATAAAAGCAATTAACTCAAACAAATTTGAAATTTCAGGCGACTTGAAAGCAGGCGAGATTTTCGGAGAATATGATGGCGTGAAAATCGACTATAACAAACACATAATAAAAGAAATAGAATTGAAAGGGGAAGCGACTTCAAGTGATTTTAATGGGGGGAGCGTAATATTGCATACAAGCCAAGATGAGGTTTTACTTGAAGAAGGATACCTAAGAGAACTTCTAAGAAGAGTGCAAGACACAAGAAAACAACTAGGTCTTGAAAAATCTGATGAGATTGATATTTCCTTTGAGGGAAGCGACCTGTATTTCAAGGATTTGGTTTCAAACTGGGCTAGTTCAATAAGCAGAAAAGTTGGTGCGAAAAACATACTCGAGCACGAACTAAAACACAAGAATACATACGAAATCAAAGACAAGATCTTGGTTGTAAGTGTAAGCAAATAACAAATAGCAAATAACAAATAGCAAATAACAAATAACACTAGTATTATGGCAAAAAACAAAAAAACTTCACAAGAAGAAATAGTTTGGTTGAATGAAGAATATGAACAAGCATTTGAAAGATTAAAACAAGAATTATATTCAGGCAGTAGGAGATTCAATCTATATGAAAGAATGAATATGATTTTAAGGAGGATGAAAGGAGATGATATTAGGTCTAAATTATATGCTGAACATGATTTGCTTCAAACAATCTTGCTTGTTTTAGAAAAAAATGCCTGGGATGGTTTAGGCGATGAGGGCTTGATTCAAGATTTCTTGGATATGCGGAAACATTTGCAAATAAGTGACACGCTATATCGAGACCCTATGAATTTGGAACCAACTAAAAGACTCCAGGATAGAAAATACCTATATTTAACTCAAGTAAATGTTCCTGTAGAACAAGGTTTTTCAATAATCGATGTACCAACTTACATTCCAACAGATAAAGGAATATTATTAATAAATCTAGCTCCAATTCATTTTCATGTTGATAATGAACCAAATTTATATTGGTATAAGAATAATACTTTAAAAAAATAAAAAAATTCACAAAATTATTTTTTTGCAAATTCTGTATATGCACACTTACCGCAAACAAATCTTTCCGGGTTTTTGTGTTCTCCTAAGAAAATACCTTTTCCACACTTAGGGCACTCTTTTCTTGTTTTCTTACCATTCTCATAAAACTGATATTTTTTGGATGGTTGTGATGATTTTCTCTTTTCTTTACTTTTTGCCATTTTAGATTTTCTCGTTTAATTGTGAATCATACTTTCCTGCTTTCACATCAGCAATAAACTCTCTTGGAGGTTTACCATCAACTTTGATACCTAATGAATAGCAAGTACCTGCGATTTCCCTAACCGCTGCACTCAAATCATTAGCCAAAAGAGCATCAAACTTCATTTTTGCAACTTTCTTGATTTGTTCAATTGTCATATCAGCAACATACTCTTTATCTGGAGTACCGCTTCCTTTCTTAATTCCAAGTTCTGACTTGATAAGCTGTGATGCAGGAGGAGTTCCAATTGTAATCTCATACTCTTTAGTTTCAGTATCTACAATCACTTTAACAGGCACTTTCATACCTTTAAAATCTGCAGTCTTCTTATTAATATCAGCAACAACTTGTCCAATATTTACTTTTAATGGACCTAATGCCGGTCCTAATGGTGGTGCAGCACTAGCCTTACCACCCTCAATTAATGTTTCAACAGTCTCTTTTGCCATTTTTGTTTATAAAATTCGGGAAAAGTCCCGAACGAGTGCAGTGAGTGACTGCACCTTTGCCATTTTTAATTTCAAACTGAAAATAATAAAATAGTAACAATCAATTTCACTATTCTCAAACATCATGACACAAATTGTGTCATTATGCGCCAAAAATCATTAATTATGATTTTTACTGCATATTTATAAGCAACCTTCTATGAAGGATAATAGTGTCATAAGAATAACACTTAACAAAAATAAACTTGCTTTCATTTATAAATGTTAAGATTTAAATATAAAAAGAAACTAACTTAAGTAGATTATGGAAATAAAATTTGACCAGCACTTTTTAACAAACGAGGAAACATTAAAAAATACAATAAAAAATGCTAAAATAACAACTAAGGACATTATTTACGAAATTGGTCCAGGTAAAGGTATATTAACAAAACAAATTCTCAAAAAAAATCCCAAACAATTAATAAGCATAGAAAAAGACGAAAACCTAAAACCTTATCTAGAGCAAATAAAGCAAGAACACAATAATTTCACATATGAAGTAGGTGATGGGATAGCAAACATAGATAAATTCGAATTTACAAAACTAATTGCAAATATACCCTATTCTATAACCGAACCGCTTTACAAAAAAATCCTCAACAAGAAAATAAAATTTGTAATACTGCTTCATGGTATAGACTTTTACAAAAAAATAACAAACGAAAAAAATAAATGGCACTACTTTATAAATTCATTTTACAATCTAAAACTGCTCGAAGAAGTTGAAGGGACAAATTTCGAGCCTAAAACAAAAACAAAATCTGTACTTCTAAAATTAGAACTGAAACCACTATCAAATCTCTCAAAATTCGACAAGTTCATTCAAGATTTATATGAAAGAAAAAGACGAAACACACAAAACGCACTCAAATATGCATTAGTTGAAACAATAAAACAACCAAAAAAAGAGATAAAAAATTACTTAGATACATTAAATATCAAAGACAAATCAATTTTACTTGAAAACATTTCAAATGAGGAATTTATAAACTTAGTTTCAAAAATAAAAAAAGAGTATTTTTAACCTCAACTCCAAACAAAATTTATTCTTCTTAATGCATCATAAATTTCTTCAGGACTAATACCTATTGCAGTCCACGTGCAACCGACAGTATTTTCAAGATGAATTCCTCCAAAAGGATATGTTCTAAGTCCTTTGTAACCCCCTATAATTTTTTTATCTATCAATACTTTTTTTTTCAATGGCGATTTTACAAAATCTTCAGTAGGTATTGCATAACTTAAAACTTGTCTTTTTATCATTTCATTAATAACAAAAACTAAAAAACCATTTCTTTTGGTAGAGTATGCAAGATCGGTTGCAATTGTCAATCCTCCCAGAACCTTAGAGATTTGGAAATCATTTTCATAAACATTACCCTTATCAAGTATTATAATTTTTGGTATCTCTAATTGGAAACCTTTACAACCTAATCTCGGTTCTTCTTTTAAATAACCATTAATCCATCTCTGGAAAAATTCATCTGTTGATTTGATATAGAATTTTTGAGTAGGATCTTGATTTAAATTATTTAACCTCTCTTTAATATTGCTTTTTTCATCCAAACTCAAACAATTTCTCAGCATAGGATGCCAAAATTTATATTTATAAACACCTTTTGGAACATCATTTAAGAAAAACAAATCGCCATCATACATATAATACTATGTGTGAATTAATTTATAAGTGTTGTGCACTTTCACTACTATGAAGTTTAGATTATTCTTCTGAAAATCTCTATAAAATAGTAACTAAAATATTTAATACAAATTCACAAAAAAATACTATGAAACATAAAAAAGCGCAGGGACTTCCGGTAAATGTTGTAGTTACACTGATTATTGGAATAATAATATTTGGACTTGGAATGGGTTTGTTTTACAAAATTTCAAGTTCTGGAGAAGACATAGTGAATGATTTAAACAAGGATGTTAAACAGGACATTGCAAATCTTGAATGTGACGGCGAGGAGTGGATATGCTCTCCAAGTTACACTATGAAGAAAAACGAAGTTGGTAGGTTTCAGGTTTATGTTGCAAATAAAGGAAATGAGCGAATTGATAATGTTAGAATTGAATTTCCAGTTGCAAGTGGCGAAGAATTACCTCCTAAAGATTGTGGTACTGCAACTATTTATTATCCAACAATTGAAGTTAACATCCAAAGTGGAGAAAGTGCATCATTTCCATTCTCTATAAGGGATGTGAAAGTAAAGGATAAGTGTAGTTTTGTAACTTCTGCAACTTTAATTGCATCTGGAGATGCAGATGGACAAAAAGCTGCAGTAATCATCAGAGTCGAATAAATATTTTCTCCATAACCTTTTTAAATGGTTTTAAGTTCTTTATATATATCAAATATAATTCTAAACGAGGTTTGAGCCTCTATTGGATATGTTTGTTTTATTAAAAACAATATTATACCTGAAAAAAAATGGGAAGAATACATGCAAGGGTGAAAGGTAAATCCAAATCTACAAAACCTGTAAAAGTTGATTTGTCTTTCGTTACTATAAAAAAAGGCGAAGTTGAAAAATTAGTTGTGAAATTCGCAAAAGAAGATATGAAGATGAGTGCAATTGGAGCAACTCTAAGAGACACTTACGGAGTTCCTAGCGTAAAAGCTATGACTGGAAAATCTATTAGCCAAATCATTTCAGAAGCAAAAATCGAAACTGCGATTCCAGAAGATTTGCAAAACCTAGTTAATAGGGCTACAAAACTAAAAAAACACCTAAGTACAAACACTAGAGACACTCACAATAAAAGGAGTCTTCAGCTACTTGAATCAAAAGTAAGAAGATTAGCTAAATATTATAAAAACAAAGGGAGGATTCCTTCAAACTGGAATATGAATTAAAATGGCAAAAGTAGTAGTAAAATCAAAAGTAAAAAAAGTAAAAAGAAAATTTCCAGTTGAGATAATTGCTCCTGAGGCATTTAACAAAGTTTCATTAGGTAAATCAGAAACTACTGACCTTAAAACATTTGTTGGAAAATCCATCAAATTAAACTTGATGTATATTACAAAAAGCATTAAAAACCAAAATATAAGGTTGGTCTTTAAAGTGACTGAAGTTTCATCAGGAAAAGCTTTAACAGAACTTCAAAGTTACACTCAAATACCTTATTACTTGAACAGGTTTGTAAAATCTGGAAGTGATTTGGTGGAAGATTCATTCACCTGTGAAAGTAAAGATAAAAAGAAACTTAGGGTTAAACCATTTGTAATTACAAAATCAAATGCAAGTCAAATAACTCTTAACGCAATTAGGGATAAAGTTAAAGAATTAATTACAAATGAAGCTAAATCAAAAACAGCTGAGGAATTTATTTATGCTGTAACAACAGGAAAAGTTCAATTATCTTTTAGAAATGAAGCAAAGAAAATTTTCCCTTTGAAAGCTTTCGAATTCAAAAAAATATCTATTGAGTAAAATGAAAATACTAGAAAAAGAAGAAACAAAAGACACATTAAGAATATTAGTTGATTCAAATGAAGAATCATTATTTTTTATGCTTAAAACTTATCTTGAAGCACAAAATGATGTTGAAATTGTAGGTGTTTACAAAGAACACTATCTTGTAGATAAAACTGAATTTTTCTTAAAAGTTAAAAAAGGAAGCCCTTTGGCAGTTTTTAAAAAAGCATTAGCTACAATTAAAAAGGACTTAAACACAAAAAAAGTTAAGTAAAATTAACTTTTGACTTTGATTTTTAAATTATTTCTGATTCCGATAAATATTTATAGTTTTTACACTATATTCTTATTATGAAAATAAAAAACATCAAGGATATTGACGCAAAAGAAGATGCTTGTGGTAAATTAAAAGAACTTTATAATTCTAAAAATCTAAGTTTGGCTTATGCAAAAATAAAAGAGGATGCTATTCCTCATAAACATTTGGAGATGGAAGAAGTTTATTATGTTCTTAAAGGAATTGCTGAAATACAAATTGGAGATAAAACTTATAAAATAAAAAAAGGAGACATATTTTCTATTCCTAAAGGAGAATATCATTACATAAAAAATATTGAAAAAACAATTAAATTAATAGTTGTAACAAATCCAGGTTTTAATCCTAATGATGTTTTATATTAAAATACTTAAATTCCAAACATTTTTAAAGCCATATTTATTTCATTTTACTAATAAAAATAAAGAAAAATGGGAGTAATAGGATTTAGTTTTTCAAAATTTGATTGTGAAAGAAAAAGCGAGAAAGTAACAGGAGGTTTTGAGATTTAGCATAATATCAGTATTAAATCTGTTGAAAAGACAACATTGAATGTTGGGACTCAGAAAAATGAAGTTTTGAGGATTGTTTTTGCATTTGATGTGCTTTACGGAAAAGGTTTGGGAAAAATCTCTGTTGAAGGTGACGTAGTCTATGCTGATACAAAAGAAATCATTACCGAAACAATGAAAGGTTGGGATGCAGATAAGAAATTGTCAACTACAGTAAGTGAAGTTGTTTTCAAATTCATTTACAACAAAGCAACTGTGAAGGTTTTGGATTTGGCAGATTCATTGAATTTGCCTTCTCCAATCCCTCTTCCTAAGATTAGTTTTAATAAAGAATAATCCTTTAAAAGGAAATCTTTATAAAGGGTTTGGGACTTCATAATTTTAGGTCATTTATATTAAATAAATGATGTCAAAAATTTCAATGAGATTTTTGTTATGTCAAGTGAGGGTCACTTATTTGACAACAAATTTGTTGATCCCAACATAGCTCAATGGTAGAGCGGTCGGCTGTAGAATCTGGCTGACTGGTTAAATATTTAACTGGTATGATGTTCCGACAGCCCCGACTTTTGCATGATGCAGAAACCGACAGGTTCCCAGTTCAAGTCTGGGTGTTGGGACTCTGTTCAAAATCATTGAGAAAACATATTTAATGCCCAAGTAGTGTAGTCCGGCCTATCATGATGCCCTGTCGAGGCATCGACCCGGGTTCAAATCCCGGCTTGGGCGCTAAAAAATAAAATCGACCAAGTCGTGGGTTTTTCAAACCTTTGGTGCCAAGAATCTTTGATTTTTGAGTGTCCCGGCTTGGGCGCTAAACACTTTGACATTTAATGTCAAAAATCAATCAACTTAAGTTTCGACTTAAGTGCTTGTTTGAGTCTCGAGCTGAGAGAATAGCCAAAAAGACTAACAAGTATCTATTGTAGTAATATGATAAAATACTAGTTAATATCTTTTATTCTCTTTAAAGCCTCGAGCTTTAATGAGCCGTTAGCTCAGTTTGGTAGAGCACTAGACTTTTAATCTAGGTGTCGCGGGTTCGAATCCCGTACGGCTCGTTACGATGACGGGTTCGAAATTGTTCGAATGTCTGCGCAAGCAGACTGCCGAACGGAACGCAGTGTAGTGACTGCATCCGTACGGAGGGTTCGAAGCAATTCAAATTCGCTACAAAAAAAACGCGTAATAACAACTTAATTATTTTTCACAAATGGAACAAGAAAATTTTTTAGTACCAAATCACAAGGTTTTATCTAAAGATGAAGTAAAAGTACTTCTTGAAAAATACATGCTAAATGATGTATTTAAACTACCAAAAATCAAAATCAAGGACAACGCATTGAAGTCTTTTGAGGTAAAAATCGGTGATGTAATAGAGATTACAAGGAAAAGTTTTGCTGGAGAAAGCAAATACTATAGGGTGGTTACAGAATAAAAATGGTGGAAGCATACAAAGAGATACTTAAATCCTACTACAAGGAAAACAGCATAGTTCAAAGTCAACTAGATTCATATAATTACTTTATAGAAAAAGGTTTGAAAGAAATCATACTCGAATTTGATAAAAGAAACATTCCTGAATACTTACTTGATGTTTATGAGGAGATAAACTTGAAAATCGAAGATGTTTGGTTGGGCGAACCCACTCATATTGAAGTTGATGGTTCAATCACAAATTTGACACCTGCTATTGCAAGAAAAAGAGGTTTGAGTTATTCAGCTCCTTTGAATTTGAAAATTAGCACATTAATCGGAACACAAAAAGAAGAATTCGAAGTTCAAATTGCAAGAATGCCTATAATGCTTAAATCAAACAGATGTGTTTTAAAAGGCAAAACAACTGAAGAATTAATTGATATAGGCGAGGACCCTTATGAACCTGGCGGATACTTTATTGTAAATGGTACTGAGAAAGTGGTGGTTTTGATAGAGGATTTGGCATTGAACAAATTCTTTATCGATGATTTGGAAATTAACGAACCTGTTGGTAGAATGTTTTCAGAAAGAAACGTATACAAAAGTCTTCAGGAAATTAAAAGGCTAAAAGATGGTTCATACATATACACCTTTGGTAACTTTAAAAACATCCCAATCTTTTTGTTGATTAAAGCTTTAGGTTTGGTAAAAGATAAAGATATTGTAGAATACACTGGAATTACAGATTCAGACGTAATTTTCCAGATGTCAGAATATTCTGCAATTTCCACTGATGAAGAAGCTATTGAGTTGTTAAGCAAGAAATTTAACTTAGTTGGTAGTGCTAAGGAAAAAAGTAAAAGAGTTTCATTTTATTTGGAAAATTTTGTACTGCCTCATGTTGGTGCAATAGAAGAACAAAGAATTGAAAAAGCAAAACTAATTTGCAAACTATTTAAGAAATATTACGCAATTATAAACGGAAATGCAAGTTTGGATGATAAAGACCACTTTGCAAACAAAAGAGTGAAACTTGTAGGAAGTTTGTTTGAAATGCTTTTCTCCAGAAACTTTAATGAGTTAATCCAGGATATTTTGGTGAATTTCCAAAGAATGATTAAAAGAGGAAGGTTCTCATCTATGAAAATCATTATCAGGGAGCAGTTGCTAACCCAGAAAATCAATTCCGCATTGGCTATGGGAACATGGTCTGATGGTAGAAGGGGAGTTGCACAATACTTAAAGAGAGAAAATTATTTTGACATGCTTTCACACTTGACAAGGGTTGTATCACCTTTAAGCACAAGCCAAGAAAACTTTAAGGCAAGGGAGCTTCACCCAACTCATTATGGAAAATTATGTCCAGTGGAAACTCCAGAAGGTCATTCCATTGGTTTGAGGAAAAATTTGGCATTGTTTACAACAACAACATATGAAAAAGTGAATAATGATGAATTGGCGAATGAATTGAAAAAAATTGGTATGGAGTGATAAAAAATGAGTGATATATTTATTAATGATGTTTATGCAGGTTCATGCGACAACCCGAAAAAATTCATAACAGAATTTAAGAAATTAAGAAGAGACGGAAAAATCAATGATGTAAACAATATCAATTACAATGAAGAACTTGATTTTGTTTATGTTGACAATACTGCAGGGAGAATAAGAAGACCTTTGATTATTGTAGAGAATGGAAAATCTAAACTAACAAAGGAATTGGTTTCTGAAATCAAAAAAGGTACTAAAAGCTATTCTGATTTAATTAAGAGTGGTGTTATTGAGTACATTGATTCAATGGAAGAAGAAAGTTTATATATTGCACTTGATGAAAAAGAACTAACTTTGGAGCATACTCACATGGAAATTTCTCCTGTTTTGATGTATGGTCTGAACACAAGCCAAGTGCCTTTCTCTGATTACGATGAGCCTTCAAGACTTATGAGGGGACAGAAAACTATCAAACAGGCAGTAGGAATGTATTCATTAAATTACAATAATAAAATTGATACAGATAGGAACTTACTTATCAATCCTCAAAGACCTCTTGTTCAAACATTCATTTATGACTTGTTTGACTTTGAAAAACACGCAGCGGGTCAGAATTTGACTGTTGCAATCATGAGTTTTGAAGGTTATAACATGGAGGACGGTTTAATATTAAACAAATCCAGTGTAGATAGAGGTTTGCAAAGATCTTTCTATTATAAGAAATACTCAACATCAGAAGTGAAATACCCAGGTGGACTTCAAGACAGGGTTGGTATCCCAAACAAGGAAGTAAAAGGATATGGAACTGAAGAAGATTACAGATATCTTGAAGATGATGGTATTATTTATTTAGGTCAGAAAGTTACAAATGATGACATTTTGATTGGTAAAATCAGCCCTCCAAGATTTATTGAGGAAATTGAAGGTTTCGGTCAAATGATTAACCTTGATGTGGATTCATCAATCAGTCTTAAAGAAGGTGAAGATGGAGTTGTATCAAATATTAGCATTGTGGAAAATGTTGATGGTGATAAGGAAGTAAACATCCTGATAAGGACGCAAAGAGAACCGATTGTAGGTGATAAGTTTGCATCCAGGCACGGACAGAAAGGTGTTGTTGGAGCTGTAATCCCACAATCTGATATGCCTTTCAGTGAGAATGGAATTATCCCTGACTTGATTTTCTCCCCTCACTCAATTCCAGGTAGGAAGACAGTATCTCACGTAATGGAAGTGCTTGCAGGAAAAGTTGCAGCGCTAAGAGGAGAAGTTGTTGATGGTAACGCATTCGATGGTGAAAATGAGGATGCTTTAAGAAAACAACTAGAAGAATACGGTTTTTCAAACACAGGTAGTGAGATAATGTTTAATCCAAAAACAGGTAAGATGATGGAAGCACAAATCTATGTTGGTTCATTGTACTATCTAAGATTAAAACACCAAGTAGACAACAAAATCCAGGCAAGAGGAACTGGCCCTGTTCAACTACTTACAAGGCAACCTGCTGAAGGTAGGCTTAGAGGTGGGGGTCTGAAACTAGGGGAGATGGAGAAAGACGCATTAATCTCTCACGGAGCAGGTCTATTACTAAAAGAGAGGTTCTCCTCAGACCAGACAACAGCTTTGATTTGTCATGGTTGTGGTCATTTGGCAGATCCTTACTTATTTAACTACAGGACAAAATGTCCGATTTGTAATAGTAGCAAATTCGACGAAATTGAATTAGCTTATGCATTCAAGCTATTCATAAACGAATTGAGGTCAATGGGTATAAATCCTTCCTTCTCAGCAAAGGACAGGTTTTTCGAGCAATGAGGTATAAAAAATGAGAAAAAGAGATTTAAGCATAACAAAAAGAATTGAAAAGATTAAATATTCAATCTATTCGCCAAAAGACATACTAAAGCAAAGTGTAGTAAAAGTAATCACTCCAGAGATTTATGACAAGTATGGTTTCCCAGTAGAAGGTGGTTTGATGGACATCAAAATGGGTGTAATTGAACCTGGTTTGAGATGTAAGACTTGTGGAAATAATTACAAGGAATGTGAAGGTCACTTTGGTCACTTGGAACTTGCAAGACCAATTTTGAATGTATTATTCATTGAGCAAATCACAAAAACTTTGCAAGCAACTTGTAGGGACTGTTACAGGATTTTGTATCCTCAAGACAAAATTGATGCTGCAATTATGGACTTGGAAGAAGCAAGAAAAACAATGTCTAATGAAAAATTCACAAAATATTTCACAAAATTTATCTCAGGAATTACTAAAGTTAAAACTTGCCCTCATTGTGAAGCAAAGCAAGAACCTATAAAACTAGATAAATCAAGTGTATATGTATTTACAGAAAGTGAAAAGAAAAGGCTTCTTACAACAGAAATCAGATTTAGATTTGAAAACATCCCTAACGAAGACCTTCCACTTTTGAATTTGGTAAACGTAAGGCCAGAATGGATGCTTTTGACAATATTGCCAATTCCTCCTGTATCAATGAGGTCAACAATTACTCTTCAAAGTGGTCAAAGGTCAGAAGACGACTTGACGCACAAGTTAACAGACCTTATCAGGACAAACCAAAGACTTCACGAGCACTTGCTTGTAGGTGTGCCTGAAGCAATTATTGAGGATGTGTGGGACTTGTTGCAATATCACATCTCAACATACCTTGACAATACAATTACTGGGCTTCCTCCTGCAAGACACAGAAACGGAGACCCATTAAAATCTATTGCAGAAAGGATTAAAGGTAAAAAAGGTATTATCAGAAACAACCTTATCGGTAAAAGGGTAAACTATTCCGCAAGGACTGTAATTTCCCCAGACCCAAGATTGAACTTGAACGAGGTAGGTGTGCCGTTTGAAGTTGCTATGAAACTGACTGTTCCTGAAAGTGTGACTGAGCAAAACATCAAATACTTGAAAGAACTAGTGAAAAATGGTCCTTTGAGATATCCTGGAGCTAATTACATCATAACAAATACAGGAAGCAAGAAAAAAATTGTGCCTGAAATCATAGATGTGCTTTTAGAAGAAATCGAACCTGGTTACACTATTGAAAGACACCTTCTTGATGGAGATAGTGTTATTTTCAACAGGCAACCTTCACTTCACAAACTATCCATGATGGGTTTAGTTGTAAAAGTATTGCCAATCAAGACATTCGCAATCAATCCGGGTATTTGTAAGCCTTTTAACGCGGACTTCGACGGAGACGAGATGAACTTGCACATGGCTCAAACTTTGGAAGCAAGACAAGAAGTAGAAAGAATCATGGATGTAAAACACCAGTTGATTTCACCTGCTTCAGGAGATGCAGTTATAGGTTGCATTCAGGACTCAATCACTGGTTTGTACATTATGACAAACGGAAAAACATATACTAAAGAAGATGCTACAGAACTATTATTCTCAATCGGATTTAGAGAGTGGGACAGGGTTAAATTCAAGGACAAGGTAGACGGAAAAGAATTATTTTCTGTACTTCTCCCTGAAAACCTTGATTTTATTGGGGAGAGCAAGTCAGGAAAAGTTGTTATTGAAAACTCTGTTTTGAAACAGGGTGTAATTGACAAGAAAACTATTGGTGATGGAGGTGGAACTTTGCTAAGGCACCTTCACAAGAATTATCCTGTAGAAGATGTTTTAAAATCTATCAGATACATGTTTAACCTTGGAATTCAAGTGCTTGCAAAAAGAGGTTTCACAATTTCAATGGGTGATTTTGACATTCCAAAACAAGTTGAAGACAAAGTTGAGAAAATTAACAAGGACATTTCAAAACAGATTGATGAGATTATTAAACAATATGAATCAGGTAAACTTGAGAAATTGACTGGTTTGACACTTGAACAAACATTTGAAATTAAAGTATTGCAATTGCTAAATTCAATCAGGGACGAATCTATGAAAATTGTAACGCAAGACCTTGACAAAAATACTGGAACAATGCTTATGGCAGACAGTGGTGCAATGGGTAAGGTTATGAGTATCGTACAAATGCATACCGGTCTTGGACAGCAGGCTTTAAGAGGAGAAAGGATTTCAAGAGGTTACAGAAACAGGACTTTAGCTTGCTTTAAAGAAGGCGATATTGGTCCTGCTGCAAGAGGTTACATTAAAAGTGCGCTAAGAAAAGGTCTGAAACCATATGAAGTATTCTTTGGTAACATTACAGGAAGGGACGGTTTAATGGACACTGCTCTAAGAACTCCTAAAACAGGTTACCTTTACAGGCGTATGGCTACTGCAATGCTTGATTTGATTGTAAGAAAGGACTTGTCTGTAAGAAACGAGGACGGAACAATCATCCAATTCAAGTATGGTGATGACGGTATCGATGTAAGTAAGACTGTAAGTGGTAAGTTCGATGTAAAAAGCATAATCGAGAACACTCTAGGAGGGAAAAATTAAAAATGACTGCAGATAAATTAATTGAAACATTCAAGAAAGAAAATCCAGAATTTCCTAATTATATTTTGGAAGAAACAAAAAAACATCTTCCTGCTAAAGTTACAGAAGCACAGGTGAAAAAGATTTTAGAGAAAATCAAAGAAGAGTACGAAGATGCATTAATTAATCCTTATGAGGCAATTGGTGTAATTACTGCCCAATCTGTAGGAGAACCGGCAACACAAATGACATTGAACACTTTCCACTTTGCAGGTGTTGGTTCTGGTGTTGAAGGTTTGCCAAGATTGATTGAGATTTTGGACGCGAAAAAGAACTTGAAAGCTCCAATAATGAAGATATACTTGAATAAAGAAGGAATGAACGATGACAAATTCAAGATTGTAGCAAACAAAATCAAGGAAACAAAACTAGTGGATTTCAGTAACAATGTAGATATTGACACTGAAAGCAAGAAAGTTGTAATTACTCTTGATTTAAAGAAATTGAAAAAACTGAAAATTGAGGCTGAATCATTAACTTCATTCATTGACAAGAAAATCAGGAAAGATGTTAAAATTGAAGATAACAAATTAACAATTTCAACAAAAGCATCAACAAGCTTGAAAGATTTGATGTCAATAAAAGAACTTGCTTTGAACTCTGTAGTATTTGGTATTAAAGGAGTTAGTGACATCTCATTAATCAAGGAGAAAGACGAATACATTATCATCACGCAAGGAGTTGCATTAAAACAAATTGAGAACATTCCTGAAGTTGACAAATTTAGAATTTACTCAAATGACATTCAGAAAATCGCTGACAATTATGGTATCGAAGCAGCTAGGCAAGCGATTATCATTGAATTCCAGGAGGTGGTTAAATCACAAGGTCTGTCTATCAATGAAAGGCACTTGCTATTAATTGCTGACATTATGACCTACACAGGTGAAGTAAAAGGGATGACAAGGTATGGTATTGTAAACGATAAAGAAAATGTACTTACAAGAGCATCATTCGAAACACCATTAAAGCACATTGCAAAAGGTGCATTCCAAAACGAGGAAAACTATTTAAACACTATTACTGAAAACGTAATGACAAACCAGATTGTAAGAGTAGGTACTGGAATTCCAAAGATTGCAGTTAAGAAAGGAGAATAAATTCTTCTTTGTTTTTTTATTCTTAATACAAAATTATATAAATGTATACATTCTTATTTTTTTATGAGATTAAGAGATATAAGAGTATATGATCCTAAAAAAGATGGTATTACTTATAGGACATTAATTGAGATGAATAATAATGGTGAAAATAGTTCTGCTTTGAGATACTCTTTATATGAACGAGTACTAGATTCTGAAATAAGTCCCGGTTTGAAATTAGAAAATTTTTTATGGGGAGAAGGAGGATTTTTTAGTAAACCTGAGAATGTATCAAGAAAAATTGTTTTTATAGAGGGGAGGTTTAGTATGCATTATGATGCTAATGAAGAAGAAAATTTGGGTGATGTTATAGATAGATTGGCACAAAATTTAAATGCAATCCCATTTAAATTTAGTTTTGATTTAGATAATGATGATTTTGGTGAAATTGAAGAGGAAGAAGTAACTTCTTCTTAATTAATAAACAATGATAGAAAAAGAATTAGTCTTAAAATTAATTGAAACATATAAGAAAGCTTGGATTGAGCAAGACCCTGAATTAATAATTACTATTTTTCATGAAGATGGTGAGTATGGCGAATATTTACTCAAAGGTGCATATAAAGGTCATCGGGAAATAAAAGATTACTGGCAAAGAAAAGTTGTAGAAGAGCAGTCAGAAATAAAATTCGATTTGTTAAATTTATATATAGATAGAAATACAGCAATAGCAGAATGGGATGCAACTTTTTTTAGTAATATTGAGAACAAGACTATTCATCTTGTAGAAGTTGCTATTCTTGAAATTGTTGATGGAAAAATAAAAAGACTCAGAGAATATTGGCACTCTGAAAGATTATAATTATTTTTTATTCAATAACTTTCGAATTATAAAGTAACACTCTTGCAACTTCCCCATCTCTTAATTGCAAATATAACTCAGTAGGTAAACCAACATCGTCCCCAAATGTGAAATGGTCTCTGCATCTGTAATTGAATGCTCCAATTCTTGATGTGTTTCTCATGTCACCCTCTTCCCACCAGGAAAGGTTTCTATTAAGCTTTTCTATCTCTCTCATACGCTCTTCAATTATTTTTTGCCTGATTTTTGCAGAAATGCTATTCCATTCTTTTGACCCTTCTGGAGGGAACTTATTATGTTTTCTTTTGTTTCTGTATCTCATAATCATTCTTGCATCTATAAAATTTTTTCTAGCGAGTTCAATCTGTTTCTCAAGATGTTCTTTGTGATGATGATACCTGTTTAAAACATTATCGCTTTTGTCTCCTTCTTTTTCATAATATCCACTTTCCCAACTATCATCTAGAAATCTTATTAACCTTATTTTTGCAAGTTCATAATCTAGTTTTTTTCTTCTCAAGAATGTATCTTCAAATGTCTCTCCTTTTTGACTTTGTTCTCTTCTCAAAAACTCGCCGATATCTCTGACTTGGCAAATTTCCTCAAGACTTTGTGTAAGGATGCTAATCATTGGGTCAAAAGTTTTTATATGTGAATTAGGATAATACCTCAGTCTATGGATAGGTTTGTTTCCGCCATTAAATCCATTAATTGAACATATCCTGTTTGGGTATATTGTGTCTTTTCCAATTCTGTTTTTAATAAACCCAAAATGGAGACCTAATTGAATTTCAGAGATTGTTGAAAAATGCATCCCTTCAAACAATGATTCAAATTTATTCTCTCTCTTCCTTCTTCTTTGTACTAAAGATGGTTTTAGTCCATCAAATTCTAACCCCAATTGTTGTGTGTCAAATTCATGAGCTCCTTTTACAAGACCTAGATGATATCTTGCAAAATAACTTTCTAATAATTGTTGTTGTTTCGAACTATCATTTTCACTAAGATAAGTTCCATTTTCAAAAACAACTTCCACATTATATTTTTCTCTCACATATCTCACTATCTCTTGCATATACCTGGAATGGTAAAAAAGCATTGCAGTATTGTACATGCTCAATTGACTTATATTTGGCCTATTGTCTTTCTCCTCAATCTCTATAGGTGGTTCGAATCTTGCTTCCCCGTCTTCAATAACAACTTTTGCCCCATATATCTCTTTTATCAGTCTTATTGTCTCTTCTGGTAGTTTTGAAGGGTCAGATAGCATTGCAGTATTAAATATGCCCATTTGACTTACATTTGGTTCATCATTTTCGCCTTTGACATCAACAGGACTAATCTTTGCTTTTCCTCCTTCAAATCTTATGTGGAACATGTCAGGCCTTGCTACAAACTTTTTCTTTTCATCATTAGTAAAGAAATCATCCTCTTCAGAACTCTCTCCTGCAATAAAATCCTTAATTCTTGGAGGCACATTTATAAAATCAAAAGGGGCATAAACTCCGTGTCGAGTAATCTCTTCAGGCATGCTCGTTGTTGTCATAAGAATGTCATTATCCACAAATCTAGGATATAATATGTTTTCGCTACTTGCTATTCCACTAACAACTCTTTTCTCCAAATCACCTAGCTTAGCTTGTTGCGGGCCGAAAAAATTAGACATGGTAATCACCTCTGTTAAAATCAAACTTTTTAGCCTCTTCTAAAAACATTTCCAAATCATTTAAAGGAATTGTACAGGCAGCAGCAGGACCATGTCCCCCTCCTCCAAACCTTTCCATGAACTTATTCACTCTAATATCCATGTATTTTTGGCATGTTGTTGCTCTTCCAGAGATTTTTATATGTGGGATAGTTTGTTTTCCTTTACTTTGGTAAAATGTTGAGCCTGTAAACAAGATACCCTTTCCGCTAGGGATTAATTTTGTGTTGCATGCTATTCCTCCGCAAACACCAACCATGCTTCTTAAATCAATATTTGTTTGTGCAAATGTCTCTTGTAGAAAATCATAATTTTGAAAAAATACCTCTTCAGATATAGTTTCAATTGTTTCCCTTGAATCTGTAATTTTTGTCATTGCATTATAAACGCATTCTTTGTATTCTTCATACTTCTCATTAACTAAATATATTTTACTAACATGATTGTTTCCCTTGATATCTGTCCTTCCATGTAAAACTTCGTCAATCGCTCCCATGAACAAATCTCCTTCTCTTTGCTTTGAC
>JBFHXM010000007.1:0-20310 GCA_041598975.1 Candidatus Woesearchaeota archaeon
AAGATCAAATATGAATAGTTGGGATTTGTTGTTCTTCATTCTTTATGGAAATAATTGTCATATTCAATTCATTGTGCAAGGAACATCGTTAACTATTATTTCACTATCACCAATCCCATTTACATTATTTTCGGGGTCAATTTTTACAAGGTTTCCATCTTTTTCAAAAACAATGCAGAATTTTCCCTTGATGTTCAAATCTTCCTTAATTTTATTAACATCTATTGTTTGCAGTTCTTTTAAATTAACATTGTTTTCCTGGTCGAGGTAATTTTTTGTTTTTAGTTCTTCGAAAATAAGTTTGCTATCTTCTGATGATTGTTCGTAAACAGTATCAACATCTCTTTTAGAAACATTATCGTTGTCGAGATTATTCATAAGTAAAAATAATGCGCCGAAAAGCAGTATTACTATTACTACCATAATATCTGCAGAAAATGTCTGCCCCTTTCTTCCTATTTTTTTATCATTAATTTTATTTGATTCCATTTTATTTCTCGCTACATATGAATACTCTTAAATTAGTAACTTCATTATCGATTAATATTGGGTATTTCACATTAATTAAACTTCCTTCACAATCTTTTGATGTACTTGTAACTTGAAGTTGTATCTCACTGAAAGTTCTAGGCCTATATACATTCCATGGCCCTTCGCATTTAACTTCATGTGTTTCATTAAAAAGAACCCAGTTTCCTAAAAGGGAACCATCACATGCTTCAGGGATTCCCTGACACTGGGCGAGTTTTTCTCCACAGGCATTGTAAACCCTATTATCAAGTTTGCTTGTACAATCTTTGTTGCAAACTAATGTGCTTGTTTTCTCTGTAAGCTTTCCCCATACTGTATAGTCGTATTGGTCCCCCTCATTAAATGTGGAATCACAACCACTAACAACTCCATTAATTAAAGAGCTAACTTTGAACATACATTCATATCCTGCTGAGCTTAAATCTCTGTCACTAACTTTCAAATAAAATGATGAAAAAATGTCAGGAATACTAATACACAATTTTTTGCTGTAATGTGCACTATTGAAAATATGTGTTGTTGGTATGGTTGTGTGACTATCGATGCTTACGTCTCTAAAACCTATCCTTGAGTTTATGTCAGGACTTGTAAAATGAATTAAGTCAACTGTACTTCTTCCAGCAACTGATGGACAACTTACAGTTTCATCTATGAAATCTGCTGTCAAATTTCCTGCCCCTAAATTAGATTTGCAACACACTGTTTGATTATAATTGGAACTGAAAGCTATTGCAGAATTTGAACTTAAAACTCTGCCGGCTGCATCTTGGAAGTCTGAATTGCCATTAGCATATAACAAAGCTATTTCATTGCCTTGGCAACCTGTCCCATCTCTTATTAGACAAGTAAGGGAATCTGCACCAAACCCTGTTGAAATAAGAGTTATGATTAATACCCAAATAAAAAATAATTTTTTAATCATAGAAAATTTTCATACTATAATATATATATATGTTTGTTACTACTATGAAAATAACCTTTTTTATACTATCCTTTTAAACTTTTTCTCAAGTTCTTTAAAATCCCACTTCAAAAGTATTGGACGCCCATGAGGACAATTGAAAGGTTCTTTTAATCTCTTTAATTTTTCAATAATTTCTTTGATTTCAAAATTAGTTAGTTCTTTTCCTGCTTTGATAGATTTTTTACATGACAAAGATGCTAGTTTCTCTATTTTTTCTTCTTCAAGCAGTTTGAATTTTTTATCAATTCTTATTTCATGAACGATGTCCCTTATTATTTCGGGGGCTAAAATTTCGCCATTTAGCATATATGGAACTGCCCTAATTAAAATTTCATTGGTTCCAAAAATTTCACACTCAAAACCAAGCTTTTCAATCATTACTTTATTATCCTTAAACAAAAGCATTTCAGAATTATCTAATTTAACAATCTCACTTTTAAGCAGTTTTTGTGTTTTTGGTTTTTTTGCCCCTAATTGTTCTTTAAAACTTTCAAAAAAGAACTTTTCTTGTGCAACATGTTGATCAATAATTATCATTTCGTTTTTCGTTTCAATTATTATGAATGTTTTGTTAACTTGTCCAATTATTTTATATTCTTTTAAAATGTCATGAAGCGGCCCATATTCAGTACTTTTATCACTTAAGTTTTCTTTATTTTGTAAGTACTCTCTTCCTAATTTTTCTTTTACAACTGAAAGTTCCTTTTGTACATCTTTTGTAAAATATTTGTTCTCTTTTTGCACAGAATAGGATTTATTTTTTTCATTAATTTCTATATTCCACTTATCATTTTCCAAACTAATTTCATCTCTTTTTTTAATTTCAAATTCTTTAAAACTTTCATTCTTTTCAAAGATTTTCCTAATCGAATTTTTGACAAAATCATAAATTTCTAATTCATTTTCAAATTTAATTTCAATTTTAGTTGGATGTACATTAACATCAATTATTTCAGGATCAATATCTAAAAAAACTACAAAAAATGGGTGTCTGCCTTCCATTAAATTCGTCCCATAACCCTCATAAATAGCATCATTCACAATCTTTGATTTTACAAATCTTGAATTAACAAAAACAAATTGGTTTTTTTTCGTAGAATAAGTTATATTTGATGGCTTTCCAACAAACCCTTGAATTTTCAATCCGTTAATTTGATCTTCAAAAATGAACAAATTATCTCGCAACTCTTTACCTAGGACATAATACAAGTTATCTTCGTGTTTTTCAAAAATTGGTTTGTTAATAATTATTTTTCCATTATGTTTGACAGTAAATTTAATGTTATTGTAAAAAATTTCGAATCTCCTAACAACATCCAAAATAGACTTCAACTCCATATTATTTGAACGTAAATACTTCTTTCTGGCAGGAGTATTGTAGAAAATGTCTTTTACTATAATCTGTGTTCCCCTTTGACACTCGCTCTTTTTGACATCTTTTTTACTTCCACTTGAAATTTCATAAGCTTGTCCTTCATTGTTTGTTTTAGAAACAATTTTTGTTTTTGCAACAGAAAATATGCTTGCAAGTGCCTCCCCTCTAAACCCCATGGTTTTTATATTGTACAAATCATTGAAACTCTCTATTTTTGAAGTTGCATGTCTGAGTGGGGCTTTAAGCAAATCTTCTTTAGGAATCCCGCACCCATTATCCTTAACAATAATTTTCTTCAAACCATAATCTTCAATTTCAATTTCAATCAAACTACTCCCTGCATCTATTGAATTTTCTACAAGCTCTTTAACAACAGCAGCAGGATTCTCAATAACTTCTCCTGCAGCAATCTGGTTTACAATTTCATCAGGAAGTAATTTAATGCCCATAAGAATTACTAAAAGCATCATTTATATAAATTTATTCATTAAAAACAAAAGTTTATAATATTTAAAACTTCTAATAATAATATGAAATTTTCTAAATTATTAAAAAAAAACAAGAAAAAAATTGCTAAGGACAATCTTCAGATTGCACTTATTCTATTAGGAAAATCTCTTACTACAATTGAAAATTGGAGAAAAGAAATTAGTAATGCATCGCTCGGCTCACCTATGCCAATACCATTACCTGAATATCCTACATTAGAAATGGATATAAAAATACTAATAAAAAATAATGAGGAGTTAAAAGATACTCCTTTTTATGAAAGGAATCTGATTAACATTTTAAGTAATAAAACAGATAAAGAATTATATGAAAATCGAAAAGTAGTTAGTGAATTTTTAAACAACTACATTAATTTTTTAAAAGAACAAATTGATTAACTAAATAATTTAATTAAATCACATCCTTAAAACAAGTTTTCAATATTTATCGTATTATTTTTTAATTATGTAAAATAATTGATAATTTATTTTAAATAGAACATATTATCACTATGATATTATAAATATTGATCTGAGATTACGATACTTAGAGAAATTAACATAAAAAGGATTAATTCAAGTACCTTTTGGACTTATATCATTTAATCTATTCGAAGAATTGTGCGACCACATCAGAGGGTGAAATTCCCTCATGGTAACGCCAAGGACGGGATTTGAAGGTTCGTGTAAGCGAAGTCTCACGAACTGCCGAACGAGTGAAGCGAGTGAACGCATAATGGTGAAAATCTCGTGCCCAAGTTTGAGTTTAGAATAAACGAAAGCGCCAAGGACGGGATTTGAACCCGCAATTCCGTAGGGAACGGCATTAGCAGTGCCGCGCAATACCGAGTTATGCGACCTTGGCATTATATTTAATTAGAAATATAATAAAATATAGAGATTAATATTCATTTATAATATTTTGGTAAAAAGAAAAATGATTATTGAATATCGATGTGTTCGATTTGTATTGTTTTACTAATTCTATCCAAGTAATCGTATTGCAAAGCAATTGAGATTGGGTGGTTGTACTCTTCCTGTCCTGTTGTGCTTTGCACACAGCTAACTGTGTATGTGTTGCTGTTTAATGTAACTATGTTTGTGTTTGCTCCTGTTCCTTCGCAATCAAGCCCCGCTATGTTTGAAGTAACTATGTACTTAACTTTATCTCTTTTAAACAAAGCTTCTGAAGCAGAAGGTGAAACTCCTCCTATCTTACAATTAGAATCAAGTGCACCAGGCTCATATACATTAGCATCATTGCTCATCGGTGTGTGAACAATATCGAACTGTATTCTTATGCTTGAACTTCCATATGGATACTGTTCCACATTTTCAATTTTTACTGGTGCTCCTGAATTTGCATACTCTTTAGCACCTTCAAGTTCACAAATTTCTGCTTTCTTATCGATTGCAGGCACAGTATTACCATTAATACATACTACTGCAAAAGCTTTGGTCTCATAAGGATAACAAAGATTTGCGTAAAATGTAAAAGGGAAAGAACCTGAAACCGCATTTCCAGTATACTTTAAATTGCTGTAAATTACTTGGTCTTTTCCACCAGGAATTACATTGCTTCCTTGTTTTTTGTAACCTCTAAGCATATTTGTTTCTTTTGTAGTAGTTGTTAAACCTAAAATTGCAGGATCAAAACCAGTAAGCGTTACATGTGCTTTTCCTTGTTCTATGTCATATTCTCCTTGATTCTCCAAAAACAGACTAATCCCAAAAGGTTGTAATGACTGATCTCTCACTTTTTCAGGCGGAGTGCCTTCTAAAAATTTAAATGTAATTGCTTTATCTCCACCATTAAAACTTGATCCTAATTCAAACTTGTTTTTCTTCCCGTTTGAGTTTGCTTCACATCCGGCAAAAACAATCAGAAATAAAATTCCTATAACTATAATTAATTTCTTCATTTTCATATTAACTCCTTAATCTATCCCTATAAGCTTTTTGGGCATCTTTTGTTGAAGCATCAGGATTTTGGTTTTTGTAATTTTTAACAAATTCCGATTTTGTTTCTGAATCTTCATCAGTATTCATCCAGAAGAAGAACAATCCGAAAATTACTATTATGTACAACATCGGGTCTGTTAGAAAATCTTCAAGCCAGCTTCCATTCCAAGTGTCCCAGTATCCCAAAGCTTTTCCGTATGAAACACCTACTACGATAAGTCCAAGTCCTCCCAGAACATATCTTAAAATCTTGTTAGTGTCATCATCCTTACCAAAAAATTCTGCTAAATCAACACCAAGCATTGCAACTACAATATATAGTGCAAGTATTCCTATTGTAAATGCTGTCACGTCTGGGAAAAGTTCCGCCATCATCTCTCCAAGAACAACTCCGTCATCAGTAATTGGGAAAGCAATTGAAAACAAACCAAATACAATTGCGATAATTACTTTAACGGGTTTTTTGTCTGCAAAAATTTCAACATAATTCAAGATAGTGAAAACTATTGCGTAAACAAGCATAAAGGGGAATACATACTCAAACCACCCTCCGTATTTCAAATCACTAATAAAAGTGTAGAAATCTATGTCGGTTAACCAATCTCCTACTACTCCCATATATATAAAGTTTAAAATTTATTATTAATTAGTTTTATAGTATCTAATTGGGAGTAACAACATGGTTTGAGGCTACTTTTGCCTAATTTTTTTATATGCTTTTCTTAGATTGTAAGTATCATAAATAATTGTCAAATGCTTTATTTTTTCGCCTTCAAATTCAAAAACATCTATGCATTCAAAATGTTTCAAAGTCCCGTCACTCAAAACCCAATCATATCTGAAATGTCCTGCCGAGATATTTGGTTTGTCTCCAGTAAAAATATTCAAAAGAGTGATTTTTGAAGATTGTGTGTCATTAAATAAATCCCTATAAAATTCGTCAGCCTTAATAATGCCTCTAAGTGGAGAATTCACAATCGCATCTTTATCAAATAACTTCATCATTTTATCATATTCTGCTGTTTCTAAACAATTCAAATAATTTAGCATTGTTGTTTTTTTATCCATATTATTGAGATTATTTCTCACATTTAAATACTTTTTTACCGCCAATTTTATAAAATTTCAAAGATAAATATTATTAATGTTAGAACTAAATAAGCAAAATTTGAAAAAAATTCCAAGCAAGCCTGGAGTGTATATGTTTGCGGACAAAAAAAATATAATTTACATAGGAAAAGCTAAAAATCTAAAAAAAAGAATTTCTCAATATTTTGCTTCCAAACATCAATATTCTGTCAAAACACAACTATTGGTGAAAAACATAAACTCGCTCGATTACATAATTGTCGACAATGAAGTTGAGGCGCTCCTACTAGAAAACAAACTGATAAAAAAACACGCTCCTAAATACAATATCAACCTCAAGGATTCGAAAACATATCCTTACATAAAAATAACTGATGAACCCATTCCAAAAATACAATTTACAAGGCTCGTTACAAAAAAAGGAACATATTTTGGTCCGTTTACAAATGGCGAAATTCGAAGAGAGTTGTTTTTTCTTACAACAAAGCTCTTTAAATTGATAACAAAACAGACGTACTCCTCCAAATCGCAGTTGAATTATGAAATAGGTCTTGCCCCTGCCAAAAATATTAAAGATATAAATAAGAAAGAATATCTTGAACAGGTCGAACTTGCAAAAAAATTTCTCGCAGGAAATACAAAAATCATAGAAAACAAATTAAGAAAGGAAATGAAAAAAGCCTCAGAAATGCTTCAATTCGAACTTGCAAATGAAAAAAAACAGCAACTTCTCACAATAGAACACTTAAAAGAAAAGCAAAAAGTAGATTTATTAAAAAATTATAATCAGGACGTTATAATTGTCATTGAAAATAAAGAAGAACACAAAATATTAATACATATTTTAAAAATAAAAAAAGGAGTAATCTCATCAAAAAAGGAATACAAATTCAATTATATTGATAAAAACCTGCTTGAAGAATTTATTAAAATCTACTATTCTCAAAACTCAATTCCAAAAGAAATAATATTGGAAAAAGATGTTTTCAACTCTCCTCAAGACAAACTTTTAATTGAAAAATATCTTTCTAAACTAAGGCTTGCAAAAACAATAATCTCAATACCAAAAAAAGGAGAAAAATTGAATTTGATAAAACTTGCAAAAAAAAATGCACTCCAGAATTTTGCTCAAGATGATATGTCTATTCAACTTAAAAATAAATTAAATTTGCCAAAAATTCCAAATGTAATTGATTGTTTCGATGTATCAAATCTTGGTTCTGAGCACATTGTAGCAGGCATGGTTCAATTTGAAAACAGTTTGCCTAATAAAAAAAATTTTCGGAGGTTTGAAATAAAATCTTTTAGAAATAAAAATGATGATTTTGCCGCAATAAGTGAGGTTGTTTACAGGAGATATTCAAGATTGAAAAAAGAACAAAAGCAAATGCCGGATTTGATAATAATTGATGGTGGCAAGGGGCAACTCTCATCTGCAGTCAATTCACTTAAAAGTTTGAGTTTGAGAATTTCGATAATTTCTCTTGCAAAAAAAGAAGAGGAAATATTTGTACTTGGGAAAAAAGAACCCTTCAAATTTGACAAAAACTCTCAAATGATGTTATATTTAAGAAAAATAAGAGACTCGGCGCACAATTATGTTATTTCGTATAATAGAAAAAAAAGGGAGATGAAACTTAAAAGGGAATTAAAAAATTAAACGATTAACTTCACATCCACAAGGTAAATTCCTTTGCTTGAGCACATGATTGGATTAAAGTCTGCTTCCTTAATTTCAGGAAAGATTATTTGTAGGTAACTTAGTCTGACTAATATCTCCTCGAGGTGTGTGAAGTTGATTTTGTCGCCTCCTCTGTACCCATTCAGTATTTTGTAGGCTTTACTCTTTTTAATAAAATCTTCTACTTGGTTTTTAGAAAGTGGACACGTTGTGAAGTTTGCATCTTCGTAAAGTTCTACATAACTTCCGCCCATTCCGAACATGATGAAATTGGAAAGCCCTTCCTCTTGCTTTAGTCCCACTATTACTTCATGGCCAGAAACTTCCTCTTCAATATTTATTGTAAAATTATCTGTTACTTTTGAAATTCTCTCAAACATCTCAATAGCTTTGTCTTTGAAATCTTTGTTGGTGACTCCTTTTTCAATCCCTCCAACATCTTTTTTATGTATTATCTCACCTGAATCAACTTTTAAGACATATTTCTTCTCATCTTCAAGTTCGGTTTGCAACACTTCATCAATATCATTTAAAATTATCTTATCTGGCATGTTGATTTTGAAGAAATTAATTATCTCCTTAGTCAAATTGTAACTTAGGAGTCCTTTGCTGTTTTCAAGCTTTAACCTTATATCTTCTATCTTTTTCTCGTCAAATGTGTATCCTTTCTCCTTTTCTCTGTATTCAAAATTTTTATATTTGTACAAATAATTTAATGTAGAAATTGCATCTTTTGGTGTGTTAAAGTAAGGAAGCCTGTTTTCACTTAAGTAAGACAGCCCCTCTTTGATTTGCTTGCCACCTAAAAAGCATGCGTAAATTGTTTTTTTTGTTTTTTGCGATACTTTTTCAATAGCTTTTGCAACATTTATTGTGTCTGTCATAATTTGAGGTGTCAGTAAAATTATGATGTTGTCAACACTTTCAATCTCATTTGCAATTTCAAGAGTTTTTTCATACCTGTCCGATTTCGCATCTCCTAAAATATCTATTGGATTGTTTAAGGAAGCCGCTTTCGGTAAAAATTCAAACTTTTCTTTCTCCTCATCACTAAATTTGTACAATTCAAAACCATATTTTGACAAATTATCAGTTGTAATAACTCCTACTCCTCCTGCATTTGTTATCATGATTGTATTTTTTCCTGTGGGCAAATTTGCTTTAAGCCCTTTTAGTATGTTGTACAAGCTTGTCAAATCTTCAACAAAAATTCCGTTATTTTCCTCAATAAGTGTTTTAACTAAAGTATTGTCTTGTGCAAGACTACCTGTGTGCGAACCTATTGCTTTTTTTGCTTCAGAAGAATTTCCAGGTTTGATTATGATTACTGGTTTTTTTTTTGACGTCTCTTTCAAAATTTCTGCAAAAGCCCCTCCGTTTTCAATAGTTTCCATGTAAAAAACTATCGCTGATGTTTTTGGGTCATCTTTGAAATAATTCAATGCGTCATTGGAATTTATTCCTGCCATGTTTCCAAGACTGATGATTTTGGAAAAACCTACATTTGCTTCAATGCTCCAATCGATAATTGCATCTATAACTGCTCCGCTTTGTGAAATCAAGGCAACATCTCCTGGTTTTGGGCATTCCATTGCAAATGAGCAATTCATGTTTTTCTCTGCATTAAGTACTCCGAGACAATTTGGACCTACTAGATTGATTCCGCTATCTTCAATAAGATCCTTAATTTCCTGTTCTTTTTCAAGACCTTCACTTCCAGTCTCCTTGAAACCTGCAGAAATAATTATCACATTCTTAATTCCTGCTTTAATACAGTCTCTAAGGCTTTCAAGTACAAAATATCTCGGGATTGCAATTACGGCAAGGTCGATTTTTGATTTGATGTCAAGAACATTCGTATAGGCTTCTGTTTTCTGTATCTTTTTGAATTTGACATTTACAGGAAACGTTTTGACTTTTGGAAGGTCTTTCAATTGTGAAAATATGAATCCGCCTATTTTTTCTGTGTTGTTCGAAGCTCCGATAACGGCAATGCTTTTTGGATAAAATAAAGAATTTAAAGACTTGTTCTTGTCTCCGTTTTGAAAAATATTGCCAAACATAATAGAACTTGCATAATAAGTTATAAAAAATTCTATTGTAATTAATAAGTAGTTTTGAGTGAAAATTTAGATAAATCCAAACCCAAATAGTCTCCGTTTTTGAAAAATACTTAACATTCTCTTAGCATTACTTTTATAAACCGATTTGCATTCTTTTACATTATAGTGAATTGAAAAATTCAAAAAAATAATAAAAGGTGTTAAAATGTTAAACAAAAAAAGAACAAAAGCTTCAAGACATAGAGGTTCAAGCTCTCACGGCTGGGGACACAAAAAGAAGCACAGAGGTTCCGGACACAGAGGGGGTTTCGGATTAAGTGGTACTGGTGCAAGAGGAGATGCTCAGAAATCAGGACTTATTGCAGGTTCAAAAGGCATTTTGTTGAAAATTGCTGCTCAAAAAGGTGTTAAACTAAAAACTTTGATGAAAAACTACTCTCACTTTGGTAAAAGAGGATTTAAGTCAATATACAAAAAACAGACAAAAACTTTGTCCTTGAAATACATTGAAGACAATTTTGACAAGTTGGTTGATAAAGGAATCATTGCTAAGGATAAAAACGAATACATATTTGATGTTTCAGTTCTAGGATATGAAAAAGTTCTTGGAAATTGCAAATTCACAAAAAAATTAACTGTTGTTGCTGACGAAATAAGTAACTCCGCAAAACAAAGAATTCTTGATGCCGGCGGAAAAGTGGAAGTTAAATTCTCTTCTGAAGAAGATGAATGGGAAGACGAAGAAACTTCTGAAAAACAATAAAATTTACAAATTACACTTTACTTTTTTTCTTTTTCTCGGCAACTTTTTTAATTGCTAACAATTATTTCCTCTTCATTCATTTGAAGGTTTTTTACGGTTTTCTTAAAATAATTCAAAGCTTTTAAGTATGATAGTTTCTTGAAGTAGATAACTTCGAGTGGTGGCTCGTTATAACCTACCCATTTAAAAGCTTTAAACTCCGGTTTTGTTTGATTATCAAACCTAATATCTCTGTCGTCTCCGTAAAAATAAAGAAGAAAGAATTTCTGGGTGTTTCCGTCCATGTCATATTTATCTTTTAAGTAATGCGGGAAGTGGTACTTTATTTTTTCATCCATCTTTTCGATTATTTTAATCTTTTTCATATTTAACTCTTCGTTGAGTTCTCGAATAATTGCATCTTCCTCTTTTTCGCCTTCATTGACTCCTCCTTGTGGGAACTGCCAAGCATCATCTATCCATACATGTTCGCACATAAGGACTTTCTTGTCCTTATTTATAATTATTGCCGAAACAACTTCTCGGTATCTGTCTTTTATCATTTTTAACCTCTAAATCTAAAGGCATTTTCTTAACAGTTTAATTTAGTAAATTTGCTAAATCTATTTTCGTAAATCAGATTTATCCAAAAAACTATCAAAAAAACAAGCAGTTTGTCCTGCTTCAAACCTATTTATATGATAAGAAGCAATAATTTATAAAAGTATCCATTTTTGATTTTTTAGAAAAGATAACACTTTCAAAATCGACTATAAATCACAAATTCTAGCTATTTTAAGATGTAAAATTATTTTTTTGTTTTCAGGGGGACACAATAGTTTTATAAAGATTGAAAAAGTCTTAAAATTAAGATGTTCCGGGAAAAGCTGACTAAGAATCCAGAAGAAAGGGGATACTTGTACATTAGAGAAAGTTATTATCAAAGGGACAGGAGGACACTCAAAAAAAAGCCCTTTAAATTATGTGGCGGAACTGCTTCAAAAGAAAGGGGCAAATACTCAAAAAAAAAGGATATTTATTGTGGAAAAATCTATGAAAAGGACATTGTAATTATAGAAACATTCAAGGATTATGTGAAAAAAGACACAAAAGATTTTACAAAATTTAAAATAAACTCCACATTTGACGAAATCACAGATAAATTTGTTAATTATCTAATATATCTCTACGGAATAGACAAAGAAGAGTACGAACAGCAAAAAAAGGTTTATGCAATTGGGGATGGTTACCTGAATCCAAAAATAATAACATGGTTGAAAAGTTTCCAGATAAAAGGAGACTACAATAGTCCAAGCGAAATAGAAAGGTTTACGTACAGGTGTCAGGACTGCGGGATATTTGACGAAGAAATTATAAATCTACTTTACGTGAAGATAGTTCCGGAAGTTCAAAGAGACGAAATCGTGGCCGAGATAAAGCTCATGCAGAAAAGCAAAAACCACAAACTTGAATACAAGAACTTGTACGATTTTTTAAAAAAATCTGTCTAAGTTTTCAAAAAGTTTATAAGGTTTTTTTTAATAGCATTATTTATGGATGAAGAATTAAAAAAAATATTGGCTTATATTACAAACGAGATACACAATCTTTCTGTTTCTCAACATAGAATTGCTGAAGCTTTGGGAAGAATTTCTCGTGGAGAAGATATTCGTTGGAAACAATTTTTTGAGAATAATAATGAAAGACATCAAGCTTTAATTTCAAAATTTGCTGAAGTTATTGGGGAAGAACATGAAATTATAAAAAACTTAAAAGAATGGAACCCTAGACTTTAATTAAAAAAATCTATCTAAGCTTTTTTGGCTCTTTTTTCGTATGACTTCATCAAAATCTATTCCAAAGCTCTCCAAGATATCGTCGCTTACTCCTTTGAGTTGCTTTTCAACATAGTGTTCGTAATCATACTCGTCATTGTTTGTTAAAAGGCTTACGTGTTTGGGTCCGCCTTTAAGCATGACGTATTTTACTAGTCTGCCTGCAAAATTTTCTACTTCTCTTGCAGCTTTTACGTGGGGGGGGGTAGTTTTTACATAATCGTGTAAAGGTTTTGTAATCTTTTTCTTGTAGATAATCATTTCATCAAATTTTCCTTTGTTCAAGTCGCCAACAAAATTTTGTATGAATTTTTCGATTTTTTCTTTTTTCTCTTCTGCAAATATCTTGTCAATCAGTTCTCTTTGGAAAAGCTTTGCAACATCTGTCCAGTCACCTCTGATTGCTTCCATGCCCGTAAAAGTTGTTCTCTTACTAATCTCGTCATAACCAACATATCTCTTTTTTGATGCAATGAAAAATTTGGAAAAGATTTTTTCCATCTCAATTGTTAAAAAACTTGTTTGTCCAAACTCTTTCTCAACCCATTTCTTGAAATGTTCATTTAGGTCTTTTTCGAGCTCTTTTCCAAGCTTTTTTTTCTCTTCAAAAGATTTTCCTTCGAGGTTAGAAACGTGTATGAATACACTGTCAGTATCTCCATAAACAACTTTCAAACCTCTTTCTTCCCCATATTTTTTTGCTTTCTTTATAATCTCTCTCCCAAAAGCAGTAATTGCGCCCCCTACCATTTTATTGTAAAATCTAGATTTTGGCGATGCGACTGCACCATAAAATGAGTTCATAGTAGTTTTTAAGGCAAAGCTTTTGATTTTGTCTTTATCTCTTTTGGCAACATCCCTTTCTTTATATAGTTTCAAAATCAGTTCTGGCAATATTCCTGTTTCTTTGTCAAATGTTGCTCCGTTTGGTGCCTTTATCTTTCCTTTTTCATCTTCTCTGAAAGAATATGGGTCGATGTTGAAAGTCATAATAATTGACGGGTAAAGGGATTTGAAATCAAAAACAAATACATCCTTGTAAAATCCTCTTTTCGGACTTATTACATATGCTCCTGAAATGGGGTTTGTTGCATCAAAATTAAAATTGGAGGGCCCAACTATTTTTTTTTCGTGCAATTTGCTCAAATACATTATGTCAAGAGATGCAATCGGAGATTTGACTTTTAAAAGGGGCGTATTTGTTATTATTGATCTTTCAACCATTAAATCGATAAGATTTAATTTTTCAATAATTTTCGAAACAAGTAACGAGTCCTTAAAATTATAATCTGCAAGTAAGGCAGGATTATTTTTAAAATGTTCTTCAATAACATTTACTTTGTCATTGTTCTCTTCCATGATATCGACTTTTTCATCAGCAAGAACTTCTTTTGCAACAGTATTTAGTTTGTAATCTTCAAAACTTATGAAATTTGTTCTCAGTAATTGTATTGCATCAAAAACAATCGTTCCTGAACAATCCATTGTGCTGTCTTTATAAAAGTCTTTTACAATTCTGAGTTTGCAGTTTCCTTCGTATTTGCTGAAATTAAACTCAATTTTGTGGAATATCATTCTGTCTCTGATTATTCTGAAATCAAAATCGATCACATTCCATCCAATTATTACTTGTGGATTAAATTTGATAATCGTATCTTTAAACTCTTCCAAAAGTTCTTTTTCATTTTTCTTTATTACTATCTCGTATTCTTTCTTTTTGTTTTTTTCAAGCTCTTTTATTTGTTTTTCTTTGAGTTTTTCGCAATTTACAAATACTTTGCTAAGTTTTTTGTCAAAAGGACTGTAAGTACTTATCATCACTATTTCTTGTTCTTCCAAACTCATTCCTCCTATTGTTTCTATGTCTGTAGACACATATTTTAACTTTGGAATTGCCAAATTGTTGTTTTTGTAAAGTTTGATGTTGTTTTCAATAATATGTTTGTGTTCTTCTATAAGGTCCGTTTCATAAGTTTCAATATTGTTCTCTTTTAGTTCGTTAAGCAAGTATTTGTATAATTCTTTGTTAGAAATTTCTATTTTTACTAATTTTTCTTCATTTTTGTTAAGAAATTCTTCATCTGCTAAGATAATCTTGTCAGTTTTTATGTTTAATCTCTTAAATTTGTCTTTTTTTGTAAAAATAATGTAATTTGTAGTCGTTTTTTCTACATTTGTGTTTAATTTCTCGTCTACGCTATAAATGTTAAGTTCTAATCCCGTTTCTAATTCATTTTTTTCAATTTTATATATGAATTGACTCATATAATTGTTTATTTCTCATACTTTATATATCTTGTTAATCTTCAAATTTGAATAATTTTGATCTTAAAATTCTTTTGTTTTTGTTTAAATTTGTTTATTTATGTTTTATTTTAAAAATTCAAGGCAATTTAATGCTTTTTTTCTTAAATTTAATCTTATTTTCTCGTTTTTAATCTATATATTGTGTTTTTATCGTATTTTCTGTTCTTTTTGTCTATTTTCTTGAGATTTTTTAAGTTTTTTTGGTTTTTCTTGTATTTTTAGTATTTTATATTATTTTAAAGGATGTTTTTAAGTTTTTTTATATTTTTGTATCTTCTTTTGCTTTTTTTTATCAAATTAATTTATATTTGTTCGTTTTTAGGTTTTAATTAGTTGGATATTATATATTTTGTTTTATGAACTTCAATTTTAAAAAAATTTGTTTTGGTAAAGTTTATATAATAAAATAAAATCATTAATTTATGGTTTCAAATGCAAATATTCATGCTAAATTAGAAAAATTAAAGTCAGGAAAGCTTACAGCATTAGAAAATGTTAGTTATTTTTTAGAAAACATAGAAAAAAACAATAAAAAATACAATATTTATTTAGAATTAAATAAAAAATCTAAAGAAATTGCAAAAAAATTAGATAATAAATATAAAAAAGGAGAAAAACTGGGCTCTTTTTTCGGTTTATGTTTCGCAATTAAGTCTAATATCTCTATTAAAGACATGTTTATCTCTTGTGCATCTAAAACCTTAGAAAATTATAAAGGAACTTTTGATGCAGATGTAATTAAGAAGATTCAAGAAGAAGATGGAATCATACTTGGAATTGTGAATAATGATGAGTTTGCATCTGGCTCTAGCGGAGAGAATAGTGCATTTGGAAAAACAATAAACCCGTTCTCGCCAAAAAGAATTCCTGGAGGTTCCTCCTCTGGAAGTGCAGCAGCAGTAGCAGCAGATATGTGCGATATTGCACTTGGTAGCGATACTGGAGGCAGTATTAGAAACCCTGCGTCTCATTGTGGGATTGTGGGAATAAAACCAAGTTATGGAAGAGTGTCAAGGTTTGGGCTTGTTGATTTGTCAATGAGTCTTGATCAGATAGGTCCTTTTTCCAAGGATGTTTATGGTAGCGCTTTGACTTTGAAAGTTCTTGCAGGTCATAGTGAAAATGATTCTACTACAACTAATGATGATGTTCCTGATTATACAAATCAAAAGCCAAAAGCAAAATATAAAATTGGTGTGATTAAAACATTCAAAAAATTAATGGGTGATAAAAGGATACAAGAAATTCTTGATAAAAAAGCAGAAGAGTTAAAAAGACTTGGTCATGAAATTATTGAAGTTGATGTGAAAAACATAGACCTTGCAATCCAAGCTTACTATCCTATTGTGTATACTGAATTTTTTTCAGGTACAAGAAAATTCGATGGTGTGAAATACGCACACAAAATTGAGGACACCTGTGGCCCTGAAGCATTAAGGAGGATACTTGGCGGACAGGAAATTTCTAGAAGCGAATATGACGGTGCATACTACAAGAAATCTTTAAAAGTAAAAGAAGTGATTGAAAAAGAATTTGAAAGAGTATTTAATGAAGTAGACTTTATCATTACGCCAGTAACTCCCATTCTTCCACACAAATTTGGCACAAAGTTGACAGTAGAAGAGATGTACGCATATGATGCTTACACAATTCCGGCAAATCTTGCTGGCATTTGCGGGAGTGTAATATCAAAAGATGTTGTAAAAGAAGACGATGGTGATGTGTCTGTAGGTATCCAAGTTCTTGCTGACAAGTTTAAAGAAGATGTTCTATTTCAAGCATTGAACTTGCTTGATAAGTTATAAATTATAATTTTTATTGAACTCTATTATTTTGTTCTAAGAATTTTTCTAAAGCTCCTAAATCCATTTGTCCAAGAAAAGTATTGGAAGTTCCCCCTAAATTTACGGGTTTTGATTCTATTTCAAAATTTGTGCTTTGAGGCAAACCTAAAATGTTGAATTCAATTCCATTTCTTTGTAGGTATTGTACAAGGTTTTTAATATCATCCGAATTAATTTCACTTGTTGAAACAATTGAAGATTTTTCGCCATTATGTTTAATTAATGATGCTTCAGTTACGATATATTTACTTTTTCTTCCAGTATCTAATTCTGCAAAAGGAGAAGAAAATCCACCTTTAACATGTACTGGGGACCCACTCAATCCTAGGACGAATGCCAATTTTGGCACTTCTGCATATGTATTAATTCTTATTTGCATATTATATTTAATTTTAAATTCTTTAAAAACTTTTATTTTTTGGGATAAATATTAGCTTTTATTTCACAATTATTTCATTTTTTATCCAGATTTTATTTTTTGGTGAAAAATTTGAAAGGAATTTTTATAAAAATATTTTTTTAGGAAGAGAGTATGCTTTTGAAAAAATCATTATTTATTATTTATTTCATAATATTCCTCTCTGCTTTTTGTTATGCAAAAAACTGCGGAGGTTCTATTGAATGCGAATGCGGAGACTTGGCGATACAAAACTATGTTTTGAAAGAAGATTTGGTTTGTGGTGGAAACGGCATAACTATAAGAAAAAGTCTTGATTGTAACGGCCATAGTATTCTTGGCGGTGGAGAAGGAACAGGGATTATAATCTCCGGAGGCCAAGACATTGTTGTTAAAAATTGTAATGTTGAAAATTTTAATACTGGATTAAACATAGGAAAAAGAAAAGAATATGTTGGCAATGGATGGGGCGGCGCAATATATGGTGAAATTATTTACACAAGTAATGCAAAAATCTTCAATAATGTCTTTAAAAACAATAACTACGGAATTAGGACTATAGGTCAGGCAGACAAAATTTACAATAACGAGTTTGTTAATAATAAAATAATAGGTTTGAATGCGGATTTTTGGAGGAGCAACGCTTGGAATAATTCATTCTATAAAACAGGAATCAAATATAGTATAACTAATTGGAATAAATTTTGCAGCGCAGGCCTTTCTAATTTGTATTTTGAAGGTGCAACGGGGCCAGAATGCAACTGTATCCTACCTTTTGACGATTTATCAGTAAATTCGAATACAAACTTTTGTGAAGGTAAATATTATCTGGAAAAAGGTTTTTCTTTAGACAATGGAGTAGAATTAAATTGCAATAATGCTTCAATAGTAGGTTTTGGAAAAAATATTGGTGTCTTAATTTCTGGCGTTACAAACACAAAAATCAGAAACTGCTTCATTCAAAATTACAGCATTGGAATCTTATACAAATCAGAAACAAGAGGCACAGGCTCCAACAGACATACTTACATTTCAGATAAAAATTACCTATATAATTCTAGGATTTACAATGCTGATGATGCGATAAAAGTTGCAGGTTATGCTAAATTGAATAAAGTTGAAAATAGCATAATTTTAGGTAAGAACTACAACATCAATAATAGGAATAATTACAATAGCATCATCTCTGCACCTTACAATTGGTGGGGAACTGCAAATACGACATTGATTGAAAGTAAGTTTGCAAGCCCAGAAAAAGTTAATTATATTCCGTATCTGGATCTTGGTGAAGAACTTGATTTGAAAGTTAATGATGAGATTTATTTTGTTAAAAAAGATAATTCAACCAAAATTATTTTTTATTTGGAAAAAAGCACAGATTTGCCAATCACTGACATTCAAATTGAATTAATTGATGTTTATGATTACAAAATACAAAAAACAAAAATCATTAATCTTTCAACACATATAGAAAACAAACTTGTTATAACCCACATGTGGGATTTTGACAATGAACATGAATTGTATATAATTTTGGACCCAAACAACAGAATTCAGGAATCAAACAAGGAAAATAATATTGCAAAAAAGACTTTTACCAATAATGAATTATATTACTTAGATATTAATATTAGTCCCGATGTTGCTAAGTTAGAAGTACAAAATTATTTAAAAAGAAGCCTTGGGGAACAATATATTGTGGAAAATATGTCTGATGCAAATGTAATTGTTTCAATAAGTAGCGTTTTAAATAATTCTGATTTATTTGAAGGTTTTTCTATATTAGATATTAACTTATTTGATGAAAAACTGCCTTACGAGGGCGAAGTTCGAAGCTATGATGAAAATAAAAAAAGAATAGACATATTTGGAGAAGATTTGGAAGGAACAATATATGCAACAAAATATTTTGTTGAAAAAAAGAATTTTTTTCTTTCTTCTGAGTCAAAAATAGTAATCGATAAAAACAACATTGAGGCAATTGGAGTCTATGATTATTTTCATAACTTTGAAAACGACATTTATTTTAAGGTGAACACAAACCTCTTTGGGAGGATAATCACAGATATACTATATGATAAAAAATATGAAATCAGAAAAATTGAAGTTCCTGTTAATATGGAAGGAAACACGATTAATTACAAACTTTGGAGGCTATTGCCAAAAAACAGCATAGATTATAAAAATTATGTTGATAAAGATTACTTACCTATTGTTATGGCAGGAGGACTTTGGAGCAATATAGAAACTTGGCATGTGCTGGGCCAGGAACTAGCAAATGAAGGTTACGAAGTTTATTTGATAGAAATTACTGGCGGGGAAAACTCCGAATGCGACAACTGTTACAATTACGAATATTCTCATTTAACAGATAAGGTCTTGCCAACATATATTGACACAATATTAAACATAAGCCAAAAAGACAAAATAAAATATGTCGGCCACAGTAATGGTGCTAGAGTTGCTCTGGACTCCTTGACAAAAGGAGAATTGAACCCAAACAAAATTGACACTTTAATCTTAGTGGGCATACCTGGTGCATTTGAGGATTTAAGCATGTTTGCAAAAATAGTAAAATCTCATGGGGCAAACGCAATAGAAAGTTTCGAAAACAAAAACATCAACCATGCAAGTTTAAGCAAAGTCATGGACGAGATGACAGATTTCAATGTTTCTTCAGGTATTGGTGATGACTTAATTTTAGAATTTTTATCATTAATACAAGGGTTACTTGCTGATGAAAAAATTTCTACTAATCTGTTTAAACATTATTTTAATCTAATTGATAGTAGTTCTGATGAACAGCCCGGAAAAGGATTGGAAGTAGATTATTTCACACTCATTTATGGCAATCCTAAGATTTTAAACAACAATGATATGATTGTTTGTGTAGAAGACGAACTACAAATATTCAATAATGTTGTCTCTAACAACAAACATATTTTTGAAGTAAATATTTATCATATTGGTATGTCGGAGGAGGAAATGGTAAAAAAACATATTTTTGATACTATAAATAAAAAATGGAATTA